>RFHX01000320.1 GCA_003695725.1 Candidatus Schekmanbacteria bacterium | reverse complement strand
GTCCTCTTGATTACGAAAGAGGGCCTTTTATTTTAACCTGTAGATTAGACATCTTCTTTACAAATCTTTTTGTTAAATTTATTTAGTTACTTTTCTTTAATTTGATCTAAAATAATGAACTAATACTATGAGTTTGGTGAAAGATTTCCTGTATACTCATCTAAGTTTGAGAGGGGAAAAAACCTTTCTCAAAGAGAATACAAAAGAATGCACATTTATTGATACTGCATCCAATATTTTGGATTATGCAGATGCTCTTTTAAATCTTGGCATCAAATGCGGAGAACGTATTGTGCTGATTTTACCAAACAGCTCTGAATTTGTTTTTTTCTACTATGCTTCAGCATTGACAGGTATTATTTCAGTGCCCGTTGATACTCGATATGGAATTAGTGAAATTTCTCAAATCATCGATGATTGTGATCCAAAAGCTATATTTTGCTTCTCGTCATATAAAAAGAAAAATTACAAAGTCATTTTAGATGAAATTTACAAAAATAGGGAACAGAAAGATCAAATAATCTTTTTGGATGAAACCCCTTTGAATCAGAGAAATAAATATCCATTCCAAAATGAAAAATCAAATATATTGAGAAGGCTTGATGAATATAAACCACTTTCAATTGATGAACCCTTTGTTATATTGTATACATCAGGAAGCACTGGGAAACCGAAAGGTGTTCTTTTGAATCAGAGAAATCTCATAAAAAATTCTCTTGCAGTAAATTCAAGATTAAAGATAACAGATAAGGACATTTTCCTTTTGATAGTACCCTTTTCACATGCCTTTGGGTCAAGTGTGCTTCTAAACAATGCATTTACAGCAGGATCAACTATAATAATTCTTGATGTTTTCGATCCCGAAGAATCCTTGTCTCTTATAAAAGATGAAAATGTCACCTTGCTTTATGCTGTTCCAACTCAGGTGGTACAGTTATGCGAAGAGATGGAAAAAAGCGTGATTAAGAAGACTTCATTGAGAACAGGTTATATTTCAGGCGCTTCCTGTACACCAGAATTAATAGAGCTGTTAGAGAAGAAATTTGGTTGTAAGGCGTGTATCGCTTATGGTATGACAGAAGCTTCATGTATATCTATTTCATCGCCAGATGATGATTTATATGTTAGAAGCAAGAGTGCGGGCAAAGCCGTAGAAGGGACAATGGTGAAGATTGTTGATGATGAGAAAAACAAGGTGAAAAATGGAATGTCTGGAGAAATTGCAATAAAAGGCGAAAGTGTAATGAAGGCTTATTACAGAAATAAAGAGATAGAAGATTGGTTTTATACGGGAGATATTGGAGTTATTGATGATGAGGGAAATCTGAAAATATTAGGACGGAAAAAGGATTTAATTATCAGAGGGGGATTTAATATTTTCCCAGGTGAAATTGAACGACATTTAATGAATCATGATTTTGTTGAAATAGCTGCAGTTTTTGGTATAGAAGACAAAACTTTTGGAGAAAAAATTGTTGCTTGTGTAAAGACGAAGGAAAAAAGTAAAGTAAGCGGGGAGGAACTGAGTAATTTTTGTAAACAGTTTCTTGCTTCATATAAGATTCCTGACTACATAATATTTGTTGACTCTTTTCCACTTACAGCAAGTGCAAAGATAAAAAAAGAAGAACTAAAATCGTTGGTTATAAAAGAGCTTTCCAATGAAAGAAAAAGTTTGACAATATTTGAAAATTTTTAACAATGAGAAAAAATATAAGGAGGCAAAGCAATGATGGTGATGAAAGAGAAGTTTTCAATGAAGAAGGCGATTATTTTACCAGTACTTTTTTTATCCTTTATAATCATATGGGGATGTAAAAAAGAAGGGCCTAAACAAGGAAGCTTGCTTATTGCAACTAAGAAGACAAATGGAGAGGTAATAGATTGCAAAGTAATTGCTTATACGAAAGATAACCACATTGATCAGGTTGCAGAAGGAATTTCAGGTCTTGATATGTATCTGAAAGAAGGGACATATGATATAAAGATTGATTGGCGCGGCAATATGAAGTGGATTAATGATGTAAAGGTTGAGCAGGGTAAAAAGTTTACTGATACAGTTGTTTTCCCTACCGGAAAGCTCCTTGTTAAATCGATTAATAAAGATAAAACTCCAGCAGCGGCATCTATCCTTGTAGTGCCTGATAGAGACCCTGATAAAGGATTGGAAGTATCGAGAAACGAAGATGGTTATATTACACAATTATTCGTCTTGGGAGAAAAAATTCAGATTGGCAATTCGCTTGAGACAGTTGAGAAAATCTTGAAACCTGAGATGCTGCGAGCTCCTGTCATTAGAGAAAAAGAAGGGATGACAAAATATGAAACTCGGTTCTATAAGGTTTTAGGAGCAAATGTTGATATAACATTTGTCAAGGAAGGAGCAACTCCTTTTAAGGTTGAAACAATCGATTTAGACAGAAAAGTAGGTGCTGGAGTTTCTGGTGACCCAATTGAACTTTATCCGGGAATATATGATGTTAAGGTTAGCCACGAAGGTGCAGATAAGTGGCAGGAAAATGTAGAGATAAAGGACCAGGAAGAAAAAGTGATTGATGTCGTCTTTGAACAGGGCTGGATTGTGGTAAAAACATTGAATAAATCTGAAGATGTTAAGAATCTTCCAGTTACGATATATCCCGCTGGCGATAGACAAAATCCTATCAAGAGCGGCAGAGTGAATGAAAAAGTATCTATTGTGCCCGGTGTATATGATGTGATTATAGACTATAAAGGAAAATCGGCACAAATATTGGGTGTAAAAGTAGTTGATGGAAAAACAATTACTAAAAAAATCAGGTTATAATTGAACAATTTTCTGGACCTTTGAAATTGGAAGATTTCCTTGAAACATTCAAAGAGTATCTAAAATCAAATAACCTCAAATATACGGCTGAAAGGGAAACTATTGTCCAGGTTATTTTTGAAACCCATGACCATTTTGATGCAGACCAATTAGAGGCAATATTACGGGAAAAAAACAGCAAAATATCGAGAGCAACAATTTATAGAACTCTTGACCTTCTCATAAAAAGCAAGTTGATAACACAGCATCAAGCCGGATTTGGCCGCAAAATTTATGAGCATATTCTTGGACATAGGCATCATGACCATTTGGTCTGCCTCTCTTGCAATAGTTTTATAGAATTTGATGATGAACGCATCGAGAATCTTCAAAATGAGGTTTGTAGAAAAAAGGACTTTTTGGCTGAACATCACAGTTTGAAGATTTTTGGCTATTGTAAAAAATGCCGAGAAAAGAAAAAGTAGATAAACTCCTTTTTCTATTAAAAACGCGCTCTCAATGCCATAAAAATTGAAAAAACCTTATATTTTCATTTTTTTATTTCAATTAAAGATATTCTTTTCCGATAAATACCCCTCAAATTGATTCAAAACTAAAAAAAATCTTTTGTAAATTTAAGGTGAAGAATTGACAGAAAATAACTTTATTAAATTTTATAAGCCTCGAATACTTGCTTAATAAATTGTCCAATAAACCGATTATATTAAAAAGGTTTTTGCACTGAAAGGGAGATTCCAAATGAATTCAATAAAACAGGGAATTCTAACTATTAAACAAAATCAACCATTAAAAAATGAAGAAAAACATAAAATATTAGTCATCGACGATGAAGAAGTTATGAGATGTATGCTGAATGATGTATTAACAGATGAAGGTTTTGATGTAGAATTGGCATCAAACGGTTTTGAAGGAATCGGAAAAATAAAATCCAACAATTATGATTTGATTATAACGGATATAGTAATGCCTGAATTGGATGGAATGGAAGTCTTGAAAAAAGCAAAAGAAATATCTCCAAACTCGGATGTATTGGTTATGACAGGATATGCATCAGTTGAAACTGCCGTTAAATCGATGAGATTGGGTGCTACTGACTATATCGTGAAACCCTTTAATATTGAACAGATACAGATTGTCGTGCAAAGAACGATTGAAAAGAGACAACTTCAAAGAAAGGCTGAAGAGGGAGAATTTTATAGGGAGCTTTCCCAAATCGATGGGCTGACAGAGGTTTACAATCATCGCTTTTTTCATCAACTGCTTGAGGCAGAGATCAATAGATGCAAAAGATATAATAGACCTGTTTCTGTATTGATGTTGGATATTGACTATTTCAAGGAATACAACGACGCAAATGGGCATCCTGCAGGTGACATTCTTCTCAAACAAATGGCTTGGCTTTTGACAAAATCCTGCAGAGATTGCGATTATGTTGCGAGATACGGAGGCGATGAATTTTGTGTAATATTTCCTGAAACTGATGAGAAGGAATCTTTTACAATTGTTAAAAGACTTAGGGATGTTATATCAGAAACGCATTTTGACAGGCAGGAAGTTTTACCTCAGGGGAAGGTTACTGTCAGTATGGGACTTGCCAGTTTTCCGAAGAATGCAACTGATAAAAAAAGTCTTATTGAATGTGCAGACAAAGCGCTATATGCCGCAAAGAAGAAAGGTAAAAACCTGCTTGTCCTTTCCTCTGATATTCAGAAATAGATAACCCAATGAAAGAAAGAATTAAAATACTTGTAGCAGACGATTCTAAAATTATCCGCAAATTTGTAACAAGGTCTCTTATAGACCGGGGATATGATGTTGACAGCGCAGAAGATGGCCTTGAAGCTCTTCAAAAGATTAAAACTAATTCCTATGACATTCTTCTAACAGACCTGATAATGCCGAAAATGGATGGCATTTCATTAGTCAAGGAAATTGCCAAATTAGAAAAGAAGGATGATATTGAAGTTATTGTTATGACTGCACACGGCACATTGGAAACAGCGCGTCTTGCATTAAAGGAAGGAGCAGCTGGTTATGTCCTTAAACCATTCGATTTTAAAGAAGTTGAAGGGATTATAAAAGATGTAATTGAAAAGAAAAAAAAGAAGGAAGATGATATTAAAATCAACATATATAGTGAGTTGTGTGCAATCAATGAAAAAATAAGTTCTAATTTCGAGATAGAACATATACTATCTATGATTTTTCAATCAGCACTGAATAATACATCGGCTGATTACTGTTATGCTGAGCTTTTTGACGAACAGAAAGAGAGAAATTTTACGCTATCAAGCCATCCTGACAAGGAAATAGAAAAGGAGTTTTCATTTAAGAGGTTTATTAGAGATTTCCGCGAATCTTCTCAAAATTCCAAGGCAGTAGTTTTGAAAAGGAATAGTGAAAAAATATATCCTTTGAGAAGCCGCTGTTTAATTGCTGATATTTCTAATTATATTACTTCTGAGAGCAATATAAATGCAATTGTATCGGTGCCATTGAATTTCTCAGGCGGCTATAGAGGAGAAATGGTCTTCATATCTCATTCGTCAAATGATTCACAGATGAATGAGAATGACATTCAGTTTTTGACATTTCTTTCAATGCAGGCATCTATGTCAATTGACAACTCAATGCTTTTAAATGACCTCAATAATTCCTATTTATGTGCAATAAACTCCCTTGTAATGGGAATTGAAGCTCGAGACAAATATACTTCAGGCCACAGTCAAAGAGTAACGAATATAGGCATTCTTTTGGGAAAAAAACTTGGATTGAGCAGTCAGGAGATAAAGATTATTGATAATGGCGGGCGCCTTCATGATATAGGAAAAATCGGCATATCAGATATGATACTCAATAAGCCGGGAAAACTTACTGATAATGAACGAGAGATTATAAAAAATCATACTATAATAGGAGACAAAATCATTGCACCGATTAAATCATTGCAGGATGTAAGATGTATTGTTAAACATCATCATGAGAGAGAAGACGGGAAAGGATATCCTGATGGATTAAAGGGTGACCAAATCCCTGCCGTCGTAAAAGTTATAATTGCGGCTGATTCCTATGATGCTATGGATTCTAAAAGAATATACAGGGATAGACTGCCAATGGAATATATTAAGAATGAATTTATAGCCCTTCGAGGCAAACAATTTGACCCTTTGATTAGTGATTTAATGGTAAAACTTATTGAATCAGGAGAAATTAAAAAGTATACTGCTATCGACAATAGTCCACTTATTCGATTGTCAGCAGCTTAACATCCCCTTCTATAGTCTCTCCTTCTTTAACCTCTATAGAAATTACTTTTCCCTTTTTGGGAGATGTTATTTCATTTTCCATTTTCATAGCTTCCAATATAAGAAGGCCTTGCCCTTCATTTACTTCATCGCCCTCTTTTACTAAGACTTTTATAACTTTCCCCGGCATCGATGATTTTATCTCCTGTTTCCCTTCTGCCTGCTCCAATGAGGACCTTCTTATTTTTGCTTTCTTTTTTTCATTGATTACATTGATTGAATAGTGGATACCATTAATGTGGATTGAGCATTCTCCATTTCTTCCTGTTAGATTCACTTCATATGACTTACCGTTGATAATAAGAGAGTAAAGAGAATGTTCAGAATGAACGAGATCGACTTCGAGCTTTTTCCCATTTAATTCAACTAAATATTTATTCCCCTCAACCTCTTTTACATCGATTTTATACTCTTTGTCTTTATGAAACGCAATGTATCCCATCGTTTATCTGCCTTTCCATGGATTATATTGCCTTGTTTGAGGAATAGCCGTTATATTGTTTTTCCCATTTTTCATATCGTTCATATAAGCAGAAAGCGCTGCTGAAATGAGCGCAATATCAAAAAAGTTCTCTTTTTCTATTGATTCCCTTTTTTCTTTTTCAAAGGAAGTATCGATAAAACTTGTATTAAAATCTCCCTTTATGAAATGTTTGCTTTTCATTACTTGTTTGTGAAAAGGAATTGTTGTTTTGATACCACTGATGTAATATTCATCGAGAGCTCTCCTCATCTTTTCAATAGCTTCCTTCCTGTCGCGTCCCCAGCTTACAAGCTTGGAAATTAAGGGGTCATAATAAAGTGAAACCTCGAAACCTTCAAAAACGCCTGAGTCGTCTCTTATACCGGGTCCTCCCGGTGCCCTAAGATTCATTATCTTACCAGGAGATGGCATAAAGTTCTTTTCCGGATCTTCTGCGTAAATGCGGCATTCTATACTATGTCCATTTACTGTTACATCTTCCTGAGAAATACTCAAAGGAAGTCCTGCAGCTATTCTTATCATCTCTTTCACAATGTCTATTCCGGTAATCATTTCTGTTACAGGATGTTCAACCTGAAGTCTTGTATTCATTTCGAGAAAATAAAAATTTTTGTCTTTGTCTACAAGGAATTCCACAGTCCCTGCGCTGTAATAACCCACTGCTTGAGCGGCTTTTATAGCTGCTTCTCCCATCTTTTTTCTCATTTCGTGGGATACGATTGGTGAGGGACTTTCTTCTATGACTTTCTGATGTCTTCTCTGAATAGAGCATTCTCTTTCGTTGAGATGGATAGTGTTGCCTTTTTTGTCGGCTAAAATCTGAACTTCTATGTGTCTTGGATTCTCAACGAATTTTTCTATATATACTGAATCATCGCCAAAAGCGGATTTTGCTTCAGAGCGTGTTGCACGTAAAGCAGATTTTAATTCCTTCTTTTCTCTTACTAAACGCATTCCTTTCCCGCCGCCGCCTGCACTAGCCTTTAACATTAAAGGAAACCCTATTTTTTTTGCAATTTTTTCCAGCTCCTTTTCATCCTTTATGTTGCTGCTTGTTCCGGGAATAATTGGCACTCCTGCCGATTCCATAGTTTTTCTTGCAAGAGTTTTTATTCCCATATTTTCTATTGCTTTGGCAGGAGGACCTATAAAGACTATTTTCGATTTTTCACACAGTTTTGCGAACTTGAAGTTTTCTGCAAGGAATCCGTATCCCGGATGTATGGCTTCGCTCTTGCTCTTTTTGGCGATATCTACAATCTTATGATAATCGAGATAGCTTTCCGCAGGCGAGGGAGGACCTAAACGGTATGCCTCGTCTGCATATCTTACATGTAATGAATTCCTATCTGCATCTGAATAGACTGCAACTGTCTTAATCCCCATTTCTCTGCATGCTCTTATTATCCTGACTGCAATTTCACCCCGGTTTGCAATAAGAATTTTTTTAAACATCTGACGAATCCCTCTTTAGAATGGTAGATTGCTGTGTTTTTTCTTTGGCATCGAGTCAACCTTGTTTTCTAGCATAAGAAGGGCATTGATGAGTTTCTTTCTTGTATCTTTCGGTTCAATTATTTCATCGATATACCCAAGTTCTGCGGCAACATAAGGATTAGCAAATCGTTTTCTATATTCGTTGACGAGTTCTTCCTTCTTCTTTATCGGGTCTTTCGCTTTTTGAAGTTCTTTTCTAAATATTATGTTGACTGCACCATCAGGACCCATAACTGCTATTTCTGCTGTTGGGTAGGCAAAACTTACATCGCCATGGATATGCTTGCTTGACATAACATCATATGCCCCTCCATAAGCTTTTCTCGTAATAACGGTCAATTTTGGAACTGTGGCTTCACAATAGGCATAAAGAAGTTTTGCGCCATGTTTGATTATTCCGCCATATTCCTGAGCTGTTCCGGGCAAAAATCCGGGGACATCTTCGAATGTCACTATGGGGATGTTGAAACAATCACAGAATCTAACAAACCTTCCTGCTTTCAAAGAGGCATCAATATCGAGCGTACCCGCAAGATGCGCCGGCTGGTTTGCTACTATGCCGACGGAACGTCCACCAAGTCTTGCAAAGCCGATGATGATATTCTTTGCCCAATGCTCATGAATTTCAAAAAAGTGGTTATTGTCAACAACTGTTTTTATAAGTTTTTTCATATCGTATGGTTTATTTGGATTGTCTGGCACAAGTGTTTGTAAAGCTTCATCTTCTCTATTAGGATCATCATCACATTGAGCTAATGGGGGGTCTTCTTTATAATTTTGAGGTATATAGCTCAAAAGTTCACGAGCTGTTAAAAGTGCGTCTTCATCATTTTCACAAGCAAAATGAGCTACGCCGCTTTTAGAATTATGAGCCATTGCACCGCCTAATTCTTCTTTTGTGACATCTTCATGAGTTACGGCTTTGATTACATCAGGGCCTGTGATAAACATATAGCTCGTCTTTTTTGCCATAATAATGAAATCTGTAAGAGCAGGACTATATACTGCGCCTCCTGCACAGGGGCCAAGAATAAGCGATATCTGAGGTACTACTCCTGATGAAGTTACATTGCGCATAAAAATTTCCGCATAGCCGCCGAGACTAAGGACGCCTTCTTGAATCCTTGCCCCTCCTGAATCATTTATTCCTATGACAGGACATCCTGTTTTCATTGCCATATCTTGAATCTTTACGATTTTCTTTGCATAAGTTTCACTCAAACTTCCGCCAAAGACTGTAAAATCCTGAGAAAAGACAAAGACTTGCCTGCCATCAATCTTGCCATAACCGGTAACTACGCCGTCACCATAGATTTTATTTTTTTCCATACCAAAATCATGACATCTATGGACAACGAACTTGTCAAACTCTACAAAGGTACCTTCATCAAGAAGAATGTCAATCCTTTCTCTTGCGGTGAGTTTGCCGGCGGCATGCTGTTTTTCAATCTTTTCCTTACCACCTCCCATTTCCGCCAAGGCATTCTTCCTCTTTAATTCTTCAATCAGTTTTTCTATTGACATAAGCTCTACCTCTGGCTTTATAGTAAGTTAAATTTTACAATTGCTTAAACATAATCTTTATAAAAGCATTTTTGAAATATTATAAGCAGTATAAGATGTCAAGCATCATTTATTTTCCCTATGTTTTGGGATAAAAAGAAAAAAATAAAATTGACTAAAAATAATATCACATCTAAAATCAAAAAATTAGGTTTGATGTAAAAATTTGAAACAGAAAAAAATAGACCGATCAATTGTCTAATTTAGAAGTAAAATTAGAGAGAAAGGATTATCGTAGGTGAAGAAAAAGGGAGCAGAAATAATAGTTGAGACTTTGATTGATAAAGGCATAGATACCGTATTTGGTTATCCCGGGGGTGCCAATATACCAATCTACGATGCAATCTACGGCAGAAGTGAGATAAGACATATTCTCACCCGCCATGAGCAGGGTGCGATTCATGCTGCCGATGGTTATGCAAGGGCAACGGGAAAAATAGGAGTAGTCTTTGCCACTTCAGGTCCCGGCGCAACAAATCTTGTTACAGGACTTGCAAATGCATATATGGATTCTGTTCCGCTTGTAGCAATAACGGGACAAGTGCCGACACATATGATTGGAAATGACAGCTTTCAGGAAGCTGATATTTATGGAATTACAGTGCCTATAACCAAATACAACTATCTTGTAAAAGATGTCAATAAACTTGAAGAGGTCATAAATGAAGCTCTTTATATAGCATCCACTGGACGGCCCGGCCCTGTATTGATTGATATACCCAAAGATATACAGGAAAGCACGGCAAAGATGAAAAAAAACATAACTGTTAGACTGCCAAGTTATAAGCCCAACATAAAGGGGAATCCAATTCAAATTAATGCCGCTGTAAAGGCAATTGACAATGCAGAAAGTCCGCTTCTTTATGCTGGTGGAGGTGTTGTTGCTTCGGGTGCCTGTAAAGAGCTTTTTAAACTTGCTAAAAAGGCATCTATACCAGTTGCTCTTACACTTATGTCAATGAGTGCTTTCCCCACTGAAGATAAATTATGTCTTGGCATGGCTGGAATGCACGGCACCAAATATGCAAATCTTGCCATTCGTGATTGCGACCTTTTAATTGCTGTTGGGGCGAGATTTGATGACAGGGTTACCGGCAATCCTAACAATTTTGCCAAGAATGCGTCCATAATCCATATCGATATCGACCCTGCAGAGATAGGAAAGATTAAAAAAGCATTTATTCCCATTGTTGGTGATGCGAAATCTGTACTTTCTGAATTGGCAGACAAAGTTAAGGTTCAAAAGAGGCGAAAATGGATAAATAAAATAATGAATTTTAAAAAAGAATTTCCTCTTTCCTATGAAAATTCAGGTAAAAAAATAAAACCGCAAAAGGTTATTGAAACTTTGAGTGAGCTCACGAAAGGCGATGCCATATATGTAACCGATGTAGGACAACATCAGATGTGGTCTGCTCAATACTTGAAGTTCAAACATACCCGTTCGTTTATATCATCAGGAGGCTTGGGCACAATGGGTTTCGGATTTCCTGCTGCAATAGGTGCACAGATAGGGAATCCGAAAAAAACTGTTGTAAATATTACAGGGGATGGAAGTTTTCAAATGACAATACAGGAGCTTGCTACTGCCTCAAATTATAAGTTGCCTATAAAGATAATTCTTCTAAACAATGGTTTTTTGGGAATGGTGCGCCAGTGGCAGCAGCTTTTTTTCGATGAAAGGTATTCTTTTACCGATCTTGGAGAAAGTCCGGATTTTGTGAAAATTGCAGAGGGCTATGGAGTTAAAGGAATGAAGATAGAAAAGCCATCTGAGGTAGAAAGGGCGATTAAAAGCGCACTGAAATACAAGGGCCTTATCCTTCTCGATTTTAGGGTTGAAAGAGAAGAGAATGTTACACCAATGATACCTCCGGGCGGCTCAATAGAAACTATGATGGAGTAAAAAGAAATGGCAAAACATACCTTATCGATTCTTGTTAGAAATCATCCGGGAGTTTTGTCTCATATAGCAGGGCTTTTTGCACGAAGGGCTTACAATATTGAGAGTATAGCCGCAGGTGTTACCGATAAGCCCGATGTCACTAGGATAACAATAGTAGTGAAAGGTGATGAGTATATCCTTGAGCAGGTGACTAAACAATTAAGAAAGCTGATAGATGTCATAAAGGTTGTGGATTTGGGATATGCAGATTCCATAAGTCGAGAACTTGCACTTATTACGGTAAAATCATCTAAGGAGACAAGAAGCCAGATAATAGAAATTAGCAATGTTTTCAATGCCACGATAGTTGACCTTACAGAAAAATTGATAACTTTGCAGGTTGTCGGAAATGACAGACAGATAAAAGGAATTATTAAACTTTTATCTTTTTTTGGGATTGAAGAGATGGTAAGGACAGGTGTTATTGCTTTGCCATATAGAAGCACCAGAGATTAAGCTAATTTGATTGACAAAAAAATGGCGCTTTAATATGATAATCAAAGAATATGATATGAAAAAATGGGGGAAGAGGGTAGAATAATCAAAAGAGGCAGAAGTCAAAGGAGGAACCAATGAAAGAGCTAACAGAATTAATCGTGCAAAAATTAGTTGACAAACCTGAAAATGTGTCTGTTACAGAGACCAAAAGTGAAACAACAGTGATTCTTGAAATCGAGGTTGCCAAAGAAGAAATAGGGTTGGTAATAGGAAAGAAGGGAAAAATTATAAACTCTATCCGCAACATAATAAATGCCGTTGGCAGAAAAAACGGCAAAAAGGTGATTGTAGGTATTAAAGAATAAAATTTCCCCCCTTCATTTAATCAATTGATTTGGAATGGATTAAATGGAGGGGGGTTTGATTTTCATTAATTGGGATAGAAAAAGAGGAACTATTTCCTGCAGTTTCTTTGCATCTTCTTCGGTAAAATCAGCTCCAGCATCTTCAAGAGTATATCCCTTTCTGCTTATTTGTATGACTCCCAAAGAGTTTCCATTATCAAGAAGAGGTACAGTTATCATTTTCTGAATTGGTTTTGGTTTGCTCTCATCTATCTTTACATGCTCATAAATGCTTAAATGCTTAATTTTTTGCATATCATTCTTTATTTCCGGCTTTTTGGTCATCATAACTTTTGTTGATACACTTTCCCTTTTCGTCAAAGGAAAAGTTGACCCCCCCTGATACAGTTTTTTAGGGG
>RFHX01000319.1 GCA_003695725.1 Candidatus Schekmanbacteria bacterium | reverse complement strand
TTGGATGTCAAAAAGTTTATAAACCAAAAAAAAATGATAAACCCAACATTATCCTTATTTCAGTTGATACTTTAAGAGCAGACCATTTAATGTGCTATGGCTATCGTTATGAAACATCGCCTTTCATAGACCGTTTCGCAATGCTGGGAGCGTTGTTTGAAAATGCTGTAACTGTAGTCCCATCGACTATGCCTTCACATATATCGATGCTTACTTCAAAAATACCTCGAAAGCATGGAATTGCACATACCGGAACTATCGTAAAAAGAGGTTTGTTAACACTTCAGAAGGTAGTGAAAGGTTATGGTTATAAAACGGCTGGATTTATTAGTTCTTATGTATTGAGCAGTGATTTCAACTTTAATGAAGGTTTTGATATATTCAATGATCAGCTTGACAAAAAGACTAATCTTGCTCAAAATAAAATTATTCGTGATGCAGATAAAACAACCGATGCAGTTATCAATTTTTTGAAGAAACAGGGCAAAAACAAACCTTTTTTCCTCTTCATTCATTATTTTGATCCTCATTGGCCATATGACCCACCACAGCAATACTTACATCTTTATGATACAAAATATTCTGGAAAATTGGATGGAAATTTCAAAACATTACAAAAAATGCGGCTTGCAATGGCTAAGGGCAAAGGAGTTAGTGAAAATGACAGGATTCATTTGCAAGCTCTCTATGATGGTGAAATAAGATTTATAAATGACCAATTCAGACGTTTAATCGCTGAACTTGAATTATCAGGACTTATACAAAATACGATCATTGTTTTTACTGCAGATCACGGAGAAAACTTCTTTGAACATGACGGCTATATAGACCATTCATCAAGAGTCTATGAAAGTAATATCCATATTCCTTTGATAATCTTCTATCGTGGCATTATTCCACCTAATACAAAGATAAGTAAATTGATTAGGAATATAGATATTGCTCCAACTTTGCTGGATTTGGCAGGCATTGAAATTCCAAAAGAATTTGAGGGAAAATCATTTGCAGGTTTATTGAGAGGGAAAGAGGAAAATAAGAACAAAGAAATTGGGGAGGTGGTCCTTTTCAGCGAAGCCACAAGAAATGCCTTGTACCCTGAGGGGGCTGATGAATATTTAACAAAAGTTAAAAGAAAATGGACAAATGATCCATTTGCTAAATGTATCAGAACTCAAAGATGGAAATATATTGAGACACCCTATTTAAATAGAAAGGAACTCTATGACTTGAGTAAAGATCCGCAAGAGGTGAATAATTTGGCAAATACTCTGGATGAAAAAACTAATAAAATTATTGAAAATTTAAAAGTAATGTTGGATAAGTATACAGAAATTAATACTTCAACCGGCAGGATGACAAAAAGTAAGAAGAGCATAGAAAACCTAAAAAGTCTTGGCTATTTACAGTAAAAGGGGATCACTTTTTTTCTCTGAATAATCCTGCTTTGCTTACTAAAAAAGTAATAAGATATGAAGCATATAGACTAAGATAAGGGTCTATTGTAGGGACTCTATAGCGTTTCCCGGTCTGAAATACGCAGTATCCCGCAGTCGTTGCGAAAAAAAGCAAAAGTATGAGATATGTAAAATCTCTATTTTCTCTTTTGCTATTTAGTGCAAGAATAATTCCCGCTGCCCCAAAGGATAAAATAAAAAGGTAATAATAATGGGAGAGAAGTTTAATATATGGCTTTTTCCCTTCTTCAAAGCGTTTGGCATAATTGCCTTGCCAATTATTACTCCAAAGGTTGACAGCGTTTAAGAACCTTACTTTAATCCATTTCAAGGGGTCGGAGAGAATGATTTCTATGGTTCTGTTTATTGCTTCTTGCTGAAGCTCGTATTCAGAAGCAGGCAGTTTTTTGTTTTTGGGATTTTCAAGGTCTTTATAATCATATCCAGAGATTTTTTTAAATTTCCGTAATGCTTGCGCATAATCCACACCTTCCATTAAAGCGCCTATGTTTATATTATGTCCCATATTTGTGCCTGATATCAGTAGATGGCCATGGACATTGTAATTTCTGATTATCCAAGGGAGAAGAGCAGTAAAAAATGATAGAAAAAAAATAATTACCTTTCTTTTTGCTGTCTTCTTTTCAGATGTAAAGTAAAACCAGCCTAATAGAAAAGGCAAAAAACTCAAGAAGATAGTTCTCGTAAGCATTGCCGCTGAAAAGATAATGCCACACAATACCAAAGGTAAGGTCTTTTTTTCTTCTTTGTCGATTTTTACGATTGCATATACTGTGGCAGAAACAAGAAGAGTAAAGAGAGATTCCGTGCCTATTTCACCTGAGAAAAATATCAAAAAAGGATTAAAAGCGACTAAAAGAGCACATAATATTCCTGTTTTTCTGTCAAAAATATTCTCTCCAATTAGAAATATGAATACACAGGTAAGACCATGAAAGATAGCTTGAAATATTCTTACGATAAAAAAATTGTATCCAAAAATACAGTATGTACCTGACAGAAAAATTGGGTATAGGGGAGGGCGAAAAGAAGTGGGCCTAAATTCATTGTATCCAAAGATGCCATGTTCGACCAGAGTTTCCGCTATTGCTTGGTAAAAAAGGCCGTCAATATGCTGAGACCATCGGGTTAAAACTTCGGCATTTCTACAAAAAACACTGTTATAAATTATTGCGATTAAAAAAGCGGCAATGAAAATTGTAACTGAAACCTTTTTTCTCGGCATAAAGCTAATCCATTATTTTTTTTATTCATTTTACAAATAAAGAAATACATATCAAAGAATTTTTGTTATCATATAGTACAAAGTTTGTTTCGTCGAAAAAGACGAGGATGGTATGAAAGCTTCGGATATGTTTGTTAAGCAGCTTGAAGAGGAAGGAGTTACTCATATCTTTGGCTTGCCGGGAGAAGAAAATCTCGATTTACTGGATTCATTACGTAAATCATCAATAAAAATTTTCATAACGAGGCACGAGCAGGCAGCTGCATTTATGGCAGCAACTTATGGCAGATTGACAGGAAAAGCAGGTGTATGTTTTTCCACTTTAGGTCCGGGTGCAACCAATCTTGTAACGGGTATTGCCCACTCTCAATTGATTGGTGCGCCGCTTGTTTCTATTTCAGGACAAAAGGCGCTTAAAAATAATATACAGGGTAAGTTTCAAATTGTTGATATAGTCAATCTAATGAAGCCGATAACGAAAAAATCTATCTCAATTTTAGATGCCGAAACCATTCCAACAGTAATCCGCGATGCTTTTAAAACTGCCGAAAGTGAACGCCCCGGTGCAGTGCATATTGAACTTCCGGAAGATATTGCTTCATCGGATTGCAGGGCAAAGATTCAGAAAAGAACAAATATAAGAAGGCCTTCTCCAGATAAAAAAGCAATTGAAAAAGCAGTAAAACTTATAGAGGAATCAAAAAATCCTCTTGTGATAGTGTCATCAGGAGCTAATAGAAAACTCATAACAAAACATCTTCTAGCTTTTCTTGAAAAAACAGGAATCTATGTCGTGCATACAAGCGTAGGAAAAGGAGTTATTAGTGATGAGTTCGAACAGAGTCTATATACAATGGGAATCCATGGAAGAGATTATATTAGTTGCGGCATAGAAAGGGCAGATTTGATTATTACCATTGGTTACAGCATAATTGAATATCCTCCATATATTTGGAATTCGGACCTTTCTAAAAAGATTGTCAATATAGATTTTGTTGAATCTGAGCCAGATAGGTATTTCAATCCTGATGTAGAAGTTATTGGAGATATTTCTCATTCATTGAGAGAAATTTCTTCAAGAATAAAAGAAAGAAGAGAATTCCCAATATTTAAAAAACTGAGATTTTTTCTTACGGAAAAGCTTTACAGCAAGTATGAGAAAAAATATCCGCTATTGCCTCAAGAGGTTGTTGATGCAGTAAGAGAAGCCCTTATGCCCTATGACATAGTTTCGCTGGACAACGGCATATATAAATTGTGGTTTTCCCGTTTATACAGGACTTATGAGCCAAATACCCTGCTTCTTGACAATGCCCTTGCAACAATGGGCGCTGGCTTGCCGGCTGCTATTGCGGCAAAGATATTGAATCCGGAAAAGAAGGTAATTGCAGTTTGCGGCGATGGCGGTTTTATGATGAATTCACAAGAGATGGAAACTGCTTTACGATATAAGGTGCCCGTTGTTATACTATTATTGAATGACAATGGTTTTGGATTTATTAAATGGAAGCAGAAACATATGAAACTTGAAAGATTTGGACTGGATTTTTCAAATCCTGATTTTGTTAAATATGCAGAAAGCTACGGCGCAAAAGGATTGAAAGTAAGCAGAAATGACGACATTAGGGATGTTTTGAGAAAAGCGTTAAATATGAATGAATTAGTTTTAGTTGAGTGTGAAATAGATTATTCCATAAATTATGAAGTCTTTTCTAACGAGTTGTCTCAGCTTGTCTGTGAAATATGATTTCCTTCAATAAAAAGCCAAAATAATTGAAATGGCTTATTCTCTTCTTCAACGAGAGATATCCTATATTTGCTGAAAAAGTTGAATATTCTTCCATTGTACAGAATCATCTGATATATCTTTCTTGATATTGGTATAATAC
>RFHX01000318.1 GCA_003695725.1 Candidatus Schekmanbacteria bacterium | reverse complement strand
TTATTATTTCATATTGTGGTTTTATTTTCGAGTAATTTAATATTGCGATAGGCTCAACAGCGTGAGCTTTAAAAACAAAAAAATCTTTTATAGAATTTAAAGAAAATGATGGAAAAAGTTCAGGAATATATTTTACCCATTTTTTATAGATAGTTTCAGTTGTTAATTCAAAAGTTTCTTTTTTTGAAGTGTAATCCATAAGGTAGATTAAATTTATATTTCTGTTTTGAAGAGGCGTAATGAGGTTTGTAGTTTCAACAACACCGGCAAAGGGTATATGGTCATTAACAATAGGTATCCAATAATGGTTGCTGAGTTTTTGTTTGCATATGAGAAGGAGGCATACAACACCTTGATAATCTATTTTTTGTATTTTTTTCTCTTTCCCTGCCTGTGATGAAACTATCTCTGGCTGGTCTGGATAGGGCACAGTTGAAATTATAATATCACTCTCAATAATCGAGCCATCTGAAAGATATACTATTAGAGCTCCATTCTTTCTTTCCTCTATTTTTTCTGCTTTAACACCTTTAATTATCGTTGTTTTTTTTTCTAACAAATTCTTTTCAATGGCGCTTATTAATGAAGCGAATCCACCGTCAATGTAAGCCGTTTTATCTGCACCGCTTTTCTTCTCCTTTGTTTCTGTTTGCCTTTTAAGTCTTCCCCAAACCCAGGTTGCAGGCACATTAGAGTATTTTTCTCCAAATTTTGATATGAGCAGTGGTTTCCAAATATAAGAAAAAGCCTTATTCCCGAAATATTCGACCAACAAATTTTCTGCTGTTATTGATTCAAGTTTTTCTATATTTCGTTCATAGTTTAGTTTTAGGAAAGAATATCCAGCTTTGATTCTATCAAAGAAGGGAAGCGGTGAGAATCGAAGGAGGTCAAAAGCTGTATTGAGAGGAAATATTTTTTTATCAATCCAAAATCCCATCGTTGTATATTCCCAAAAAATCTTCTGAGACAATCCATTATCCGAGATAAATTGCAGTAATTCTTTGTCGCTTGATAGGATGCAATGATAAAAACGATCGAGGTTATAAGAGTTATATCTAAAAGATGAAGCAAGTCCGCCAAGAGAGTTTTCCTTTTCTATAATCGTCAGTTTACAATTTTCATTGGGGGAATAAAATGCAAAACTTAGCCCTGAAAAACCTCCTCCGATGATAGTTATCTTCATAGTATATGAAATTTATTTATATATCAGCATCTAATTCAGATTCATTGAAATGGAAAAATTGATATATATTATTTTTTAAATATCTTAAAATCCCTAATTCTTCTAATTATAAATGTAAGTTGAGAGGGATTAAAAAATCTCAATAGAGAAAAAAGCTGCTTTGGTCTCATAAAAAAACTTCGAAATGCTCGTGCTGGTGCGTTTTGGAGAGTTTTTCTATCCAATCCTGCTGGCAGCCATGAAACCTCCTGATAACTTCTGTAATTTTGATTCAATAAACTGCTGTTGCCGATTGTTTCAAAAAGTTCTGAACCGGGTAGGACATCAAGTAGTAGAAACTGTGCCCTGTCAAGAGGAATTTTTTTTGCAAAATTTATCGTTTCTTGAATTGTTTCCTCTGTTTCACCCGGAAGTCCAAATATGAAAAAGCCTTGTGTCAATATTCCTGCCTTTGATGCTTCGCGCACTGCATACTCTATTGTTTCTAATTTTGTTTTTTTCTTGATATTATCCAAAATTTGTTGATTTCCTGACTCAATTCCAAAAGCGAGATAATAACAACCACTTTCTTTCATCAATTTCAAAAGCTCAGGCGTTACAGTTTCAACACGAATGCCATTTGGAGTTGCCCAACTAATTCTTATATTTCTGCTTAAAATCTCGTTGCAGATATCTTCTATATGGCTTCTTTTTAAGGTTAAATTGTCATCTTCAAAGTGTATTTCTTTAATCTTAAATTCTCTTACAAGATATTCAATTTCATCAACTACATTTTTTGCAGAACGAAATCTTATTTTTTTCTTCCATAAATTAGGGCTTGCGCAGAATGTGCACACAAAGGGACAGCCCCTTGATGAAACAACAGGTGCCACAGGGAAGTTTTTTATAAGTCCGCCATGAGGGGCTTTTTTGTATTTTGCAGGATTTATTTGTGCCCAATCGGGAAAGGGGATTGAATCAAGGTCTTCTATGAAATCGCGAGGAGTTATTTCAGCATTTCCCTTTGAAAGCAAGCCGGGAATATTTCCAACATATTTTTCTCCTGATGCGATTTGTCTAATAAGTTCAACAAAAGTTACCTCTCCTTCACCGCAAATTGCATAATCCGCATTACTATCTTCGAGAGACATTTTTGGAAGCGCTGATACATGGGGGCCGCCTAATACAACGGTCAATCCTTTCTTTTTAAGCTTCTTTGATAAGTCAAAGGCTTCTTTCCTGTAGTCGCTGATTATGCTGATTCCAACAATATTGCATTCAGCTTTTACACATTCTTCAACTATTTCATCATTTGATAGGTCTCTATTTAATCCATCAATAATGGTTACATCTTCAAAGCCAGCCGCTTTGATAAAAGAAGATAGATATCCTATTCCTAAAGGTGGTGTAATGAGATGTGTATGATAGAAAGGGCGAGTTAGAATTACTTTCATTCAATTCCTTCTATCTTTGCTTGTTTTGCGTCATGTTCAAAAATTTCTTCTTCACTTGCAATTTTTAAAATTTCATTTTTTGGCAATCCAAAAAGAACATGCTCAGCGGCAAGAAGTCCCATTTCAATTGAATGGTCCATATTATTGTACCTAAAAAGTCCTTGTCTTCCACAGCAAACAAGATTTTCAAAGGAGTTGATAAAAGGAATAGTTTTCTTCAACTGCTCCTTGTAATTTAATCTATATATAGGATAAGCATGTTCAGCATATGTTAAAAAGTAGTCTATGGTCTTTTCTTTGATGTCGCTAAATCCTATCTTGTCGAGGTCATCCACGCATCTGTCATATAGAGTTTTTTTGTCCGCACGCCAAATTTCATCACCTGCATTGCAGGCAATTTCTAAAATGAGTGATGTTTTGCCGGGAGGTGCGCTATGTGGACTCCAATTTTTTGGTTCCTGTATTCTCATAAAAAGGTAGCACAATTCAGGAATATACATCCAAGTATTGTCCGAAACCATTTCCTTATCGAGAAGAATGTTTAGGAAAACAAGAGATCTAAACTTCATTTCTTTTGAAATCTTCAAAATTTCTTCAGGAGCTGATGGTTCAATCTTTTGGATGAATTCAGGCAGTGGGATAGTTGAAATAAAATAGTCCCCTTTCAAGGATAAAGTTTCTCCATCTTTCTTTGCAATGATTTCGTCTATTTGATTATTTTTACAAATGATTTTTTCAACGCTATATCCAAGATAAATAGTTCCTTGTTTTTCTTCTACTACTTCTGCCATTTTTTCAGGAATTCTCCCTATCCCTTTTTCAGGGTAAAAAAACCTCGTTGCGTAGGTTTTTGGAGTGTTGCTTTTTTTCCCAAGCAGTCGCAGAAAAACATCCCAAAGATTTATAAGAGATATTCTTTGAGCTGCCCAATCTGATGAAATTTGATTTGGCATGACTCCCCAAAGCTTTTGGGAGTAGGGACCAAAATAGATCTCATAAAGAGAGCGGCCAAAACGGTTGACTACCCAATCCTCAAATGAGATGTCCTTTACATTGAATAACTTGCATCTAAGAATTGAATAGAGATAATCAACGAAGCACTTGATTGACACAGATAGTTTTAATTTTTTAAGCAAATCTTTTGCTTCAAGAGGATAAGAAAAATATTCTCCCTGCAGGCGAATTACGCTTTTTCTATTTCTGGTAATAATTTCATCTGTCATCAAAGAATAAATTTCATTTGCCAATTCAACATTTTGAGTAATGAAACGATGGCCACCAAGGTCAAAATGATAATCTCCATATTGGACAGTCATACATAAACCGCCAACTTGATTTTCTTTTTCGACAACAATCACAGTGTGGTTTGCTTGTGCTATCTTCCATGCCGCACTCAAGCCGGCGGGTCCCCCGCCAAGAATGATTACTTTTTTTCGCTCACTCATTTTTTAAAATTTTTTTTAAAATATAATCGTTTATAGAGAAAAAACTTTGAATTATATCTTAACACATCTTTTAAAAAAGGGCGGATAATATATTATATTTCCCAATTGATTAATTATTCCCTTCAATTCAGTTGCATAATAACTTGTATAAGAAATTAAGAAACTGTTAAATTTCAAATATAAAGTATAGTCATTATCGTTAAATTTGTAAGCTATTTATTAAATTTAAGTGAAATAAGTGATTTTAAAAAAGACTAAAGAGAAAAGAAATTTTCATACAATGGTATTTAAATATAAGAACCGCATATGTAATAAAAATAACACATAGTGTCGGATTTCTGAACACTTTATCCTTTTTTAACCATTTGATTTATAAG
>RFHX01000317.1 GCA_003695725.1 Candidatus Schekmanbacteria bacterium | reverse complement strand
TTATTATACTGCAGACAACAATTTAGGAAATTTGCCCTGTAATTGCTGAACAAATGAAAACTTGGTTCAAAGAAGAATCAATAATTATTCTCAAAATATGAATAATACATTGCTCAATCCTTTTCACGAGGGGTAAGCATAAGAAGGATGAATTAAAAATCATTTTCGAGCGATGAGAGGTTTGACCTTAACTCTTTGTTCCTCTCTGATTAATTTTTCAAAAATATTGTGACAGAAGAAAAAGGCATCAATATTTTGCAAGATTTTTAGAATATTTGATATTGTTTATTTCATTTCTTTCAAAGACATTATTATTGTAATCAGCAACTAATGCGATAAAATGCTTTTTGTAATAATCATCCCATGGCAACTTGACTGTCTGCTTAATAATAACCGATTCACCTTTCTTTAAATTCACTACATTTGTCCCTTCCAAATACCCGCTGTAACTAGATTTTGAATGTGAATAGAAGCTGTGGACAATGAATGGTCCTGTATCTATGCTTGATTTGTTTATTACCTTACAGCGTATTCTATAGATATGTCTGCTTTCATCAATCTTTTTAATCTTTAA
Organism: Candidatus Schekmanbacteria bacterium; assembly: GCA_003695725.1. Taxonomy (NCBI): domain Bacteria; phylum Candidatus Schekmaniibacteriota; species Candidatus Schekmanbacteria bacterium. The sequence goes on along the minus strand of RFHX01000317.1, from coordinate 3,129 downwards.
TTTTTTCAATACAATCTCTGACTGATTAGATAAGTTTTTAAGATCAGATGAAATTTTTGCTACAAAGATATCATATCCGCCTGTATATGAAGTTTTATCGTTATTAATGCTTATAGGCAAATTATATGATTCAGTATCACCACCGATGACTATGTTTCCATCTGAATCCAAAACGATGTCTCTTCCATAATCTGAACCTTTCCCACCAATAAGTACTGAATTTTTTATTTTATTTAAAAGTTTTGAAACTTTGAGCAGAAAAAAATTCATATTCCAGTAGAAAAGTCCCTTGTAATAATATGAGCGTGCCGGAAGGTCTGTGGAAGTTGATATGCCTAAAAGAATCAAATCACCCTTAGGAGAAATTTGCAGTGAAACTGCTCTGTCATCTGAAGTACCGCCAAAGAGAGCTGTTCTTTTTAACATACTCAAATCACTATTGAAATAGGATATAAAAACATCTTCATCAGAATAATGATTCCACTTGTCTCTTGTCTCTTTCAATTTTGTTTTCGGCAGTTTTTTTGATTCTGTTGTTCCTGCAACATATATATTGTTTTTTGAATCAACAGAAACACAATCTATTGAATCATCATGCTTTCTTCCAAATGCAGTCGAAGCAATCAAATCTTCGAGATTACTGTCAAATTTCGAAATTACACCATCACTTCCAACAATAGATTTTCTATAAGCGCCGATTGTAAAGGGGTAGTTTTTCGAATATGACCATCCAACCACAATCACATCCCCATTTGAATCTAAAGCTATATCTTTCGATTCATCCCGACTTTCACCACCAAGAAAAGTGGAGGATATTAGCTTTGTTAGATTATTGTTTAGTTTCGATACAAATATGTCATAATTCCAATAAGTTTTTTTCTTATGTTTTGGGTAAAAAGCATTCTTTGTAACAGGAAAATCTCCTGATATAGTAATTCCAGCAGCATAAACATAACCTGATGGACTTATTGCTATAGCGCGCAAATTATCTTCTTGGCTGCCATCTAAATAGGTGCCTCCAATCAATTTATCCAATCTATTATTGAGTCGCACTATAAAAGCTGCTCCAGAATATTGATTTCCTTTTTTAACTGTCTGAAAACCCTTTGAACTCACAGGAAAATCCTTTGAATAGGTGTTTCCTGCGACAAATATGTTGTCGTGTTTATCAATTTTAATGTCATTTCCCCAGTCTTCACTACTTCCTCCAATAAATGTATACGCTTTTATTTTTGCCAGATTTTTATCCATTTTTAATATAAGGACATCTTTTTCAGAAGATGACGGTAAATTATAAATATCCTTGAAAGCATTATGCGCCAATGCTAATGGAAGTGAATTACTTTCTCCTGTTAAATAAACATTCCCCTTTGAATCAAGAGCAACTGCGCCTAATGTTTCAGATGAAGGCAATCTTCTTCCGCCAACATATGTCGACTGAAGAATTGAAGATAGATCGTCGGTTGTTTTAGTAACAAATACATCTTCTGCTCCATTATAAGTTTTATCGTATGCATTTTCCGTCACAGGGAAATCGCTAGATAAAGTTGTACCAACAATAAATACTTCACCACTATCATCGATTGCAATAGCTGGATTGGAATCCTTAGCGCTTCCGCCAAGGTATCGTCCTGAAAGCAAACTCTTTAGATCCTTGTCTATGCGATAGATAAAGGTTTTGGAAGGTTGCAAAATATCAATATATGGTTCACTGCTAATAAATGGTAGGTCGCTTGATTGAGTTTCACCTGCCAAATAAATGTTCCCTTGAGGATCCAATGCTATAGAAGATGCTTTATCAACTTTTTTCCCGCCTATAACAGTTGAAGACAGAAGATATCGTAGATTGTTATCGAGGATGGAAACAAAAGCATCGCTTTTATTTATATATCCTCTATTATAATTATCTGGACCTATTGGAAAATCATAGGAATCGGTAGTCCCTGCAACAACGACATTATCGTTTTTGTCAACTTTTACATCATCAATCGTGTCTCCATATTTTCCTCCCAAAAAAGTCGAAGACAGCAGCGTCTTTAAATCATTTGTAAATTTTGAAATGAACCCCTGACTACGCCAGTTTATCTGCGTCCAATATGCGTCACCATAAACACTTGAACCAACTGGGAAATCTATAGAGTTCGTGCCTCCGGCTAAAAAGATATTACCGCTTGAATCCATATCCATAGATGATACTTCATCTTCACCACTCCCTCTTATAATTATCGATGAACGAATCTTCTTTAAGTTATTGGTGTATTTTACCAAAAATATGTCATCAAAGAATTTGTTATAATTTGAATCAATAGGAATGATATTGACTTTTGAAGAATCAATTGGAAATTGTTTGCTCTTAGTAATTCCAGTTACAAAAACACTACCCTCATGATCAATCACTAAATCAACAGCATGGTCTTCTCTATTCCCTCCGATATACCTTGCTGCTTCCAATGAATCCAATTCATTGGACAATTTGACAATAAACGCATTTTGTCTTGCATTGTAGTAATAGGCGGAAAATTCTTTGGAAGCCAATGGAAAATCATCAGATTCAGTATCGCCTGATACGAACACATTCCCTTCATAATCGAGAGCAATTGCTTTGCCAATATCATTTTCATTGCCCCCAAAAAGAATTGTTGATTGGGGAGGAGAATTTAAGTTTCCATTCTTGAATTTCAATACAAAAACATCTTTCTTTGTGCCTTTATCTTTTTTATTGAAACTCATGGAATCACTCCCAAAATCCATAGCATCCGTTGTGCCACAGATAAAAATATCGTCATCAGCATCTTTTGAAATTGAATAAGCTATGTCGTGAGTATTTCCTTTCACTTTTCCGCCTATAATAATCGAAGAGATGAGAGGGTCGATTATGAGGGAATATTTTTTGTTGTATTTGCCAACTCTGAATCCGTAGCTTCTACCGTCATCATTGATTTTATATTCCGCTTCAACCTCTTTTTTCTCACCATCAATCAACTGATATGCATAAGGTTTCGTAAAGGTAATATTAGGAGCAGAATCTATTAGGAGTTCACCTTTTTCGTTAATGGAAAGTTTGCTACAATTGTCAACAATAAATCGTATATCCTCAACCCTTCCTCCGGGATTTATCGTAAATACCTT
>RFHX01000316.1 GCA_003695725.1 Candidatus Schekmanbacteria bacterium | reverse complement strand
GGTGGAGGAGTGCTTTATTCAATAGGTTGGATATATGAGAAGATAACAGGAATTGAAGGTATGGGAGGCGGAGATATAAAACTTCTTGCAATGATTGGTTCATTTACAGGTATTAAAGGCGTAATTGTAACACTCTTTTCGGGCTCGCTGTTGGGAAGTATCTTCGGTTTGGTTATAATTCTCTTTTTAGGAAAAGATAGAAAATATCCAATACCTTACGGCATATTTTTGTCATTTGGTGCTTTAATATTTATTCTATTTGGCAATGACATTGTTTCTTTCTATTTAAATTTGAGATGATTGCCTAAATGACATTGACATAGGAATTAATACTTGATGAATTGTTATTCGGTGAGATATTTGAGAATGCTAAGTGCATAGATAACTGCTGTATCAGCGCTTAAAATGTGATCCCCCAATGATGCAGAAATAAAACCACTGCTCATAAAACTTTTTGCTTCCGATTCAGTAAAGCCTCCTTCCGGGCCTATTGCTATGACAATTTTTTGGTTCTTTTTGCCTATCTTATTATGAAGAATATCTTTCATTCTTTTTTGTTCTCTTTCCCATAGAAGAATTTTTCTATTGGCGTCTGCAATTTTTGGTAGGGCTTCATTAACAGGTAAGGGATGGAATATTTTGGGCACATAAACGCGGCGTGATAGTGCACATGCTTCGATTGCAATCTTTTCCCATCTCTTTTTTTTTTCTTCTTCTTTCCCATTATTTATTTTTACCTGTGTGCGTTCGCATTTTAGAGGAATAATTTCAGAAACACCCAGTTGGACAGCTTTTTCTATGGAGGATTCCATCTTGTCTTTTTTCAAAATTCCAAGAAGAAGAGAAAATTTATTTGTTTCATTGTAAGAATGCGTTTTTTTAGTGATAATTTTGCAGGTGCATAGATTTTTGCTGAATGATTCGGCAATAGTTTCATATTCAGTGCCTGACCCGTCAAAGAAAATTAGCTTGTCTCCCTTTTTTGACCTTAAAACATGTGATATTTTGTGGAATGCATCTTTGTCGGCAATGATTAAATTATCTTCTATTTTATCCTTTTCTATGTATATTCTTGGAATAGTCATTTCCTATTTTCTTGAAAGAAGAATGCCTCTCCATTCATTTTCTCTGAATGTTTTTTCTTTAAAAAAATTTTCGCTTATGAATTTATTTTTCAAGAATTCTTTATCCTGGCCTTTGATAATGCCGGAAACGGCAAGCATCCCTTTCTTTTCAACAAGCATTGGCAGATAGGAGGAGATAGATATAAGCTCATTTAATACCATATTTACGGCAACGAAAGTGAAGCATTCATTTTTTACAATCTTTGGACTGCCGCAAAGAATTTTGATATTTTCCTCGAGTTTGTTCAGTTTCAAATTGTATTTAGCATTTTTTATTGCCTCTTTGTCAATATCAAAACCCTTGACTCTTTTAAATCCCAATTTATATGCTGCAATAGAAAGGATGCCCGAGCCACATCCAATATCGAGAAAAGAATCCAAATTTTTCATTTTTTGATTCAAAACAATATACTCAATGATTTTGAGGCAGAGTCTCGTAGATTCATGCGTCCCTGTGCCGAATGCCATCCCCGGATAGATGACTATATTGATTCTTTTTTTTCTGTCAGAATATTCAGTCCAAGGAGGCGAAATTAGAAGTTTTTTCCCAACCCTTACCGGTTTAAAATGTGATGCCCAATTGCATCCCCATTTTTTGTCCATTAACTTTTTTTTGTTAACCGTTATTTTTAATCCTTTACAGTTTCTCTTTGATGTCAATTCATTAAGTTTATTTTTGATGTTTTTGAATTTTTCATCAAAGTCGTTTTGAGCAAAAAAAGCTTGAAGGGAAAGTCTATTTTTTGAATTTCGATAAGATTTTTCAATAATGCCGTTGGTCATTTCCTCTGCAAGTATGCAAGAGACATCATCTTTTAGATAAGAAGGGATGACAATAGAAACCTGCCACCAGAATGGAGATTCAGATTCTTCCACTTTTTTCAAGTTCACGGAAAAGTGAGATTTCTTTTTCTGTAAGGTTTTGAGGCGTTGTTACAATTAATTTTACAAATTGACTTCCACGCTTGTTGTTTTTCCCAATAATTCCTTCACCTTTTATTTCAATTCGTTCACCACTTTGTGTACCGGCGCGAATTTTTATTTTTTTCTCTCCATTGAGTGTTGGGACGGAAATTACACCACCTAGGGCCGCTTTAGTAAATGAAATAGGTACTTCACAATTAATGTCGTTGCCATTGCGTTTAAAGAACTCATGCTCTAAAACATTTATATAGAGATATAAGTCGCCTGCTTTTCCTCCTCTTATTCCAACATTTCCTTTATTAGAAATTCTTAAGCTGCTTTTTGATTCTATTCCTGGTGGAATCTTAAAGGTTTTCTTGATTTTCTTTTTAACACGACCATCTCCGTTACAATTGTGGCATGGATTCTTTATGATGAATCCATCGCCTTCACATTCCCGACAAATCCTCTGTACTTTGAAAAAGCCATGCTCATATTCAATAATTCCTACACCTGCGCACGAAGGGCAAAGGGATTTATCCTTTTCATATATAGCTCCACTGCCGTTGCAGAGAGTGCATTTACGAAAAGCATCATATTCAATGGTTTTTTTGGTGCCAAAAGCCGCTTGGTGAAGAGTAATGTCAGTGGTTAATTTGATGTCTCCGCCCTTCTTCTTTTTTAAAATATCCTTTTTATTATAAAATCCTACGAAATCATTGTAGATGTCATTAAAGAGAGAGCTGAAACCATTGAAACTCCTTTTATATACTTCAAAGACATCATTTGAAATATTGCCTTTTGAAGAAAGAAGAAGCGCATTGTATTCCTTTCTCTTTTTCGCATCGCTTAAAACTTCGTAAGCAGCGGCTACTTCAAGAAAGCGATTAATGTATTTTTTGCTCCCATTGTTTTTATCTGGATGAAATTTAATTGCTAATTTGCGATATGCGCGTTTTATTTCGCTTTCTGTGGCATCATGGCTGACGCCAAGTATTTCATAGAAGTTTCTATTTTCCATTATATCCTACTGAAATGATTGGTTATTAATTTTGCAGTCAGCGCAACAAGGGGTATAAGCTCAGAATAATCCATCCTTTTAGGTCCCACAATACCTAATGTTCCCAAAGTTTTTTCACCTGTTGAATAGGTTGAAGCAATTACGCTTATATCCTCCATTTTTTCGATAGAAGATTCTGCTCCAATGTAAATTGCAACCCCCTTTTCTTGGAGACACTTGTTTAGAAGTTTCAGAATAGCGCTTTTTTCTTCAAATGCCTTTAGAAGAAGCTTCAGCTCCTCGATATCTGTAAAATCTGGTTTTTCCAATATGTTTGAAGTGCCGTGATAATAAATGTCCGCACTCTCATCTTTATCGAAAGCAACTTTGCACATAGCCATAGCTTTGTTAATTATCCTGTCAAATTTTTCTTTTTCTTTTAAAAGCATATTTTCAAGAGATAATTTTATTTCTATAAGGCTATAACCTCTAAAAG
>RFHX01000315.1 GCA_003695725.1 Candidatus Schekmanbacteria bacterium | reverse complement strand
CTTTTAGATAACTCATCTGCTATGGTGTGATATGATAATTATCCTTTCCTATAGATTATACGTACAAATAATCTCTTGCATTTCTAAGTTATTGTGTTATTAACCGAGCATACGCTCAAAAAAATCAAAAAAATAAAAGGAGGAGAAATGGTTGTAGGAGATATTGTAAGGAATAATGCAAGAAATTATCCAAAGAAAACAAGCTTTATTTTTGAGAGCAACAGATTTACTTGGGCTCAAACAGATGAAAGGGTTAATAGACTTGCAAATTTTCTTTTATCGCTTGGTTTGAAATCACAGGATCCTGTAGGACTTCTTTCCAGAAATTGCCATCAATGGTTCGAGACAGCTTTTGCCGTTGCAAAAGCAGGTTTGAAATTAGTCCCCCTTAATATGGCTTTTGTTGCTGCAGAACTTGAGCAGATAGCAAATGATGCAGGAATTAAAGTATTAATTGTTGAGGACACAAAGGTTGAGATTGCAAATGAACTCAAAAAGAAATGTCCGACGGTGGAGACATTGATAGGAATCTGTCATGATAAGGAACACGGTTTAGAAAATGATTTTGAAAAAATAATAGAAAATGGCAAACCTCAGGATCCAAATATAGAAGTTTCAAAAGATGATGTTTTTCTTCATATTTATACAAGCGGAACTACAGGTGTCCCAAAGGGCGCAATGCTTACACATTATAACAATGTAAGTGAAGGCATTTGTGCAGGTTATGAATTTAGACTTCTTCCCCACGACATTGCTTTGAGTGCCTTGCCTCTCTATTTCATTGGAGGCTGGGGAGGCACCGCCCTGCCTGCACTTGTAAGGGGATGTACACATGTAATCATTAATTTTGATCCTGATAAATTTTTGGAAACAGTCCAAAGAGAAAAGGTTTCATATACAATTCTCGTTCCTACGATAATCAATATCTTGATAAACCATCCTGATCTTGAAAAGTATGATTTATCAAGCATTAGAGTTATACCATTTGCCGGCTCGCCTTTGCCTGTTGAGCTTTGGAAGAGAGCGGCAGCAAAATTTGGCAATGTTTTCCAGTCGATTTATGGGTTAACCGAGGTATGTGCTACTATAACGGTTTTGCCTCCTGAAGAGGTATCACTTGAAGGTGACGCAAAAAAGGTCGAAAGATTGGCTTCAATAGGTAAAGCAATGATAGGTTCTGCCGCAAGGGTTGTTGATGACGATATGAATGATATTAAACCCGGAAGCGGAGAGGTAGGTGAAATTGTCTTGCGAGGCAATACTGTAATGAAAGGCTATTGGAATGCTCCTGAAATTACGGAAGAGACATTCAGAGGAGGATGGCTCCATACAGGAGACCTTGCTCAAGTAGATGAAGATGGTTTCATTTATATTACAGACCGCAAAAAGGATTTGATTATTAGCGGCGGAAAAAATGTTTATCCACGAGAAGTTGAAGAAGTTTTATATAAGCATGAAGCTATTCTTGATGCTTGTGTCATAGGAGTACCTGATGAGAAATGGGGAGAAACCGTAAAAGCCGTTGTTGTATTGAAAGAAGGCAAAAATGTAGCAGAGGAAGAGATTATAGAATTCTGTAAACAACATCTTGCATCATACAAAAAGCCCACTTCAGTTGATATTGTAAAAGAGCTTCCAAGGACATCATCAGGTAAGATTTTAAAGAGAAAGGTAAGAGAGAAGTATTGGGAAGGTAAAGAATCCAAGTTGGTTTAGGGATAAATATAGAACGAATCTGATTGAAGCCCTTTCTATATTCTGGGAAGGGCTTTTTTTGTAATAATGAACATATTATAAAGGATATTTTCAATCTTTTTATTAATTTTCGATTTTTTGGAATGCTAATAAATCTTAATAAATATATTTAAACAATTATCATTCACTGAAAAATAAATCAAAAGTAAAATAGTCATTCTCTTGAAATTTTCTATCTCTGCATTATATTAATAATAAAAAGATAATCTCAATTTGCCTGCCCCCCGTTGAAAGATGATTGTTGAAGGGGAATGAAGTAGATGGCTTTCAAAAAGGGGAAGGGGAGGTGTGAAAAATGAAATATTTAAGTCCTACCGAAAAGTGTAAGATACTGATCATAGAAGATAGCCCCTTCCTTCTCAAACTCTATTCAGAAGAACTTACAGAAGAAGGATATATGGTAAAGGGTTGTCTTGATGGTGCTCAAGCTCTAAAAATGGTAAAAATGAATAGTGATATCGACCTGATAATCCTTGATGCAAAATTGCCTCGAATGGACGGGAGAGAGTTTTGTAAAAAAGTCAAAGAAAGGTTGCCTTCTATACCTGTCATTGTCAATTCTGCTTACGACCATTTGGAAGATGATTTCAAGGAAGTCGGGGCAGCTGAATACCTTGTAAAATCATCCAATTTAACCTTTTTAAAAGAAACAGTGAAAAAATTTCTTAAAAAGAAACAAAATTTCGCCTTGCAATCTGCATCATAATTTTCAGCAGAAAGAATTTAAAGGATTATTAAAATTTCATTTCAACTCTATCATTGCTTCTTCACGAAAGGACGTTTTATGCTTATTGAAGAAGTAAATCTGCCAGCGGGGCAAGCAAGGATGAAGCTTCCTTCCTTATGGTTGTAGAGTTTATTCTCTCAATTTTTGGGAAAATGAAGATTGGAATTTCAGGGAACAATTCCCTCAAAACATCAGGATTAGTTTTTTCAGCTATATTTTTTGTTTTTCTATTGTATCCGCTAATTACAATTGCACTGATTTTGATTTTCCCCTTTTTTGCTGCTTCAACAGTGAGTGCGGTGTGATTGATTGTGCCAAGTAGCGGACGGGCAACAATAATTAGGGGGAAACCAAAATCCTTTATCATATCACGGACAAAGTAATCTTTTGTAATAGGAACCATTATTCCACCTAAACCTTCTACAATGCAGAAATCCCCTATTTTTTTTACTGTATCAAAGCATTCTTTAATCCTTTTGAGGTTGACCGGTTTTTTTTCGATTCTTGAAGCAGGCATTGGCGCTAAAGGATTTTTATATCTTGATGGGACAATCTGTGAAAGTGAAATATCGCTTGCAGAAGCATACTTCAGATTTATACCATCAGCTGGCGCAAGAATTTTAGAGCGGATTTTACATCCTGTTTCAATAGGCTTCATCACTGATACTTTTATTCCTCGTGAAACCAAATGCATTGCCAATGATGATGCAATAACAGTTTTACCTACTTCTGTATCAGTGCCTGTTATAAAAACTCCTTTTGCTTTTGACTTTTTCTGTTTCATTCTCCAAGGATATTGATATTGTGTGCAAGATATCCGGCGCCGAATCCATTGTCTATGTTTACTGTTGCGATACCCGATGCACAGCTGTTGAGCATTGTGAGTAAAGCAGCAATTCCCCCGAAACTTGCCCCATAACCTACACTAGTGGGCACTGCAATTACTGGTTTGTCAACTAACCCTGCAACTACAGATGCAAGGGCACCCTCCATACCAGCGACGACTATAATGACACGGGCTTTGCCGAGTTTCTCCGATTGCGACAATACTCTGTGTATACCTGCAACTCCGACATCGTAGAGTCTGTCTGTTGTGCTTCCCAATGTTTTGCATGTCATATAGGCTTCTTCAGCCACAGGGATGTCCGACGTGCCTGCTGTAACTATCATTACAACACCCTTTGTACTTTTTGGTTTTTTCTTTTCCACAACAATTGTTCTTGCCTGCTCGTTATATACTGCCTTTTTGTCTATTTTTTTTACTGCTTTGTAAGCCTCAATCGTTGCCCGTGTTGCTAAAAGGGTATGATTTCTTGATAAAATGCTCTTGGCAATATCTTTTATTTGAGAGACAGTTTTACCTTCACAGAAAATTACTTCTGGGAATCCTTTTCTCAGGTTTCTATGGTGGTCAATTCTTGCAAATTCAAGGTTTTCTATGGAAAAATACTTTATCTTTTCAGCTGCTTTTTCAACCGTTATTTTTCCTTTTTCAATATCTCTCAGTATTTTTTTTAAATCCTTAATGTCCATCTTTTTTTACATAATCCCTTCTTGAAACTCTTTCTTCAAATTTCTTTCCATCAACGATTTTATGGCATCGCTGGGTTTTTTGTTATGAAAGAGAATCAAATAAACTTCATGACAAATTGGCATTTCCACATTTTGTTTTTTAGCAAGCCCTTCAACTGATTTTGATGTTTCCACTCCCTCTGCAACCATTTTCATCCCTGAAAGAATATCTGACAGTGATTCTCCTTTGGCAATCCTGTATCCGACTGTGCGGTTTCGGCTGAGGTTTCCTGTACAAGTTAGAATTAAATCACCTATACCTGCTAATCCTGCAAATGTTAGAAGTTTTGCACCCATTGATATGCCAAGTCTTGATATTTCTGCTATTCCGCGTGTTATTAGAGCCGCTATCGTATTGTGTCCTCCGCCTAATCCAGATACGATACCGGCGGCAATAGCTATTACATTTTTGATTGCACCTCCAAGTTCTACCCCTATTATGTCATTGTTTGTATATGCGCGGAAATGGTGATTGCTAAAGAGCATCTGAAACTGCCGTGAAGCTTCCTCAGATTCAGAAGCAATCACCATAACAGTAGGAAGCTTTTTGGCAACTTCAATTGCAAATGTAGGTCCGCCTAATGTTACCAAATTGTATTTTTTCTCATTACCGAGCGTTTCTTTTATCACCTGAGACATTGTGCAAAGAGATTCTTTTTCTATGCCTTTTGATGCACTTACAAAAAAACACTCATTTGGAATAAAAGGTTTGGCTTTTTCTATGACGCTTCTTGTGAATTGTGAGGGTACAACAGAAATGATTCTTTTTGAATTAGAACAAGCTTCCTCGAGAGAAGTAGTTGGAATAATATCATTAGATAAGGTTATTCCCGGCAAATAGACGCTGTTTGTCCTCTCTTTTTTTATTTCTTCGGCTGTTTCCTTTTCATAGCACCAAAGGTGGACACGATGTCCATTGTTGGCAAGCAAATTGGCAATTGCTGTGCCCCAACTGCCTGCACCAAGTACTGTTAATTTTTCCACTTTTTCACCTGCACTTATCCTAATATGACAATAAAATTTCTATATAAAAACAATAGAAGCATTTTTCAAAAAGAAAATCAAAATGCAAGTAAAAGTTTTATAACCTCCTTGCAGCTGAAGATTTGGAATTTCAATTATTCTACAAAAAATTATTGATTTTTTAATAT
>RFHX01000314.1 GCA_003695725.1 Candidatus Schekmanbacteria bacterium | reverse complement strand
GATAATCACTATTCGTCTTGATTTGATTTTGTCAACTACAATTGAAAATCCATCAGAAAAATATGGAATCAAAAAAAGCGATGACAAAAGAGCGTATCGAGGTTTTGGGAATGCATTGGTACCAATCACAGTAATTGTTATAAGAAAAAAGAACTGCACAAGAAAGCAGAGTCCAAATTCATATTTGTCTTTTTCAATAAAATTTCTCACAAGCCCTATAAAGCAAAATAAAAGGATTAAAGGAGTTATAAATTTAATGAGAATATAGGGATAGATAAATATCTTTTGCACCATAGGAAAGTTTTGCAGATTTTCAGGGTTGATATTTCTGCTTGCAAGAGGCAGAAAATCTCCTGTTGAAATATAGCATCCTATAAGCCAACAAACTGGAAAAACTGATGAAATACAAAAAAAACAAAAGGCTTCCTTTTTCAAGCCATTCAAAAAGATAAATAAAGTAAAAAGCGGTATAAGAAGCCAAGCTTCAATCCTAATCATTTCTGCAATTATAAAAACAATCATTGCAAGAAGAAGCAGTTTCCAATCATTATTTTTGCTGTCTAAAAATTTCTTCAACAGATAAAAAGCGGCAAAAACGAACAAAAGAAATGGTGAAGCAGCAAGACCAAGTACTGAATAGACTATATGAGTCAAGAAAAAAGCCAATATGATTCCTGATATGATTGCAGTTTTTTCACCAAAATATGATTTTACAACTTCACAATAAAAGAGAAGAGTCAAGAGGGCGGAAATAAAACTCAATATTCTTGTTGCTGAAAGGGCATCGTTGAAAATCCATAGAAATAAAGCAGATAGATAATAATTCATCGGAAGCCATACACCGCTTGTAATGAAATGGGGTGAATCCATCCATTTTAAAGTTTCGTATATTCTTACAGACGCATCGCCTTCAACATTGTCGGTCAAGAGATAAACGATCAATCTGATAATGATAAAAATAAAAGCAGTTATAAGAAATTTTCGATAATAATTGCTGACCAAAGCATCAGAATAAGCCCTTTCTTGACACTGATTCCCTTCTCTGCTAATGAATTTAGAGTTAAGTCTTTTTTCCATATTAGGGATTATATTTTTTATATATGACTTTTAGCAACACAAAAAAAAAAGTAATAGCAGCTGCACTCGATTATGGCGGTACAAAAATCCTTGCCGGTTTGATTGACTCGACAGGGAAAATAATTTCTAAAAAGAAAATTCAAACCCCTTCCAAAGAATCCAAAAAGCGCCTTGTATTAGAAGGCAAAAATCTTCTGGAAGAGATTTCTGAAAAAGGTGGAATAAATCTCAGTGATACAGCCGGGCTTGGAATTTCACTGCCGGGAATGGTTGACAACAATGGTGAAAAATTAATTTATGCGCCAAATTGGAAAATGAGAAATTTTTATGTAAAGAGAGAATTCGAAAAAATATTGGGTATAAGAACTGTCATTGCAAACGATATAAACGCAGCAGCAATTGGAGAAATGATTTTGGGACATGGTAAAAAAATTGACTCCTTCTTTTGGCTAACCATAAGCACTGGTATTGGAGGTGCCCTTGTTATAGATAAAAAATTGATAACAGGAGATAATGGATTAGCCGGAGAAATTGGACATATAAAAATCTACGACAGAAGATTGAAATGTAGTTGTGGAAAATATGGATGCCTTGAAGCCATATCAAGCGGACCTGCAATTTTAAAAAGGACGAAAGAAAGAATCAAATCTGCATCTTTCAAAAGAATTACAGCACTAAAAAAAAACGATTTAACGACAGAAAAGATAGTTGCCTTTGCCAATAGAGGTGACGAAGGAGCGCAAAAGATACTCGATGAATGTTCATCTGCTGTGGGCAAAGCGCTTTCCTATATCGTTAACCTTACTGATATTGAAACCATAATCATAGGCGGAGGTGTTATGGACAATAATCCTCTTATGTTTAGGCTTATCAAAAGATATATAAAGGAATATGTATACGAAGAAAAATTAAGAAGAATAAAATTACTCAAACCGAAATTTAGATACGATTCCTGTCTTATTGGTGCAGCATCATTAATTTTCAACCAAGAGAATTGTTCTACATAGATTCATATAGGGCTGTGTAGGGACATCCATTTATACAATCTCCACAGAAAACACATTTTTCACCATTGATAACTATTCTTTCATCAATCAATTTTATTGCATTGTAAAGGCATAAATCAATGCAGCTTAAACAAAGCACACATTTATCTCTATCTATCTTTGGAAATTTTTTCTTGCTCATCATAATTTTCCTTCTTGCGCCCTTTGCTTCAACATTGTCATAAGCATTCTGACTTTTTGCGATTTTATTTCATCAACATCGATTTCAAGAAGCCGTGCATTCATATTTTTTATAAATTCATTTGGAGTGCCAAATTCATCATCACACCCCGAAAGATGCTCTATGACAATTTCATCACTAAAATAGGAAAACAACTCATTAAGCTCTTCTTCTTCCAATGAATGCATAAATGTTGAAAAGTCAAACTGCCTTCTTGCATTGACGACAAAGCGTCCCCACCACCTGTCATATTCACCAATCATTTCATCACGATTTTTCTCATCCAATATGGCTTCAATCGTTTCTGTCGCTTTCGCTGCTACTGCCATAGCACCAGTCCACTGTGTTTCAATTGTAAAAGCCGTATCTCCAAGAAAAGAAACACCACCCTTTTCGAAAACCTTTGCTATCGGAGAATTCACAGGAAGATAGTAACCAAAATATTGAGAGGGAGTCGATTTTCGAAATGCTTCAGCACAGGCATCATAATTATTCAGAAACTTCAGGAAATTATCGAGAATATCTTTTGGTTTTCCTGATGAATGGTCTCTAAGGGAAGTATCCTGTACAACTGCAATTACATACATTTCCCCATCTCCGAGATAGGCAGTAATTGCGAGAGTATTTGGTCCTGAAAATTTTTTATTGAGATACATATTATGAAAATTTGGATCAAACAATTCATCCTTCCCTGTTTTTTTTATATCGAAATCTTTAAGCCGCACCCCTACTATTCTGTGGACACCCCACAACTCACGCTCAATATTAGCATAGGCGGAAAGCTTCGAGCGGATTCCATCTGCGGCAACTATATGCCTTGCATAAACTTCCGAATCATTGCCTTTTTTATCTTCAATGACGAATCCTTTTATATATCCACCTGATGAAATAAAGCCTGTCATCTCCTTTTCATAGTTGATGACAACACCCTTTTCTTTTGCTTCGTTCTCGAGCTTCTCAATCCATGCTTTATAATCAATTCTATAATTTGTTGGATAAATTGACCTTAAAACCAATGCATATTTGCCCGGTGAATATGTAGCAAAGCCATATATCTTATTTTTTATATGTCTTTTACTAAGGGAAAATCCACTTTCTGTGAAATAGATATTATTGGAATCTTCTTCAATCTTATTTGGCTGAAGGGAGAGCATTTCCATAATTCCGGGATTGATGAATGATGCATAAGGTTTTCTGTCGAAAACTGCAACTTTAAAACCCTTTTCTGCAAGCTTCTTTGCAGTCATTAGCCCGCAGGGACCTGCACCAATTACAGCAACATCTAAAGCTAATCTTTCGTTCATAGTGAAAATGGCTCTATCATGTTAAAAATGCTTTTTGTATATACAAAGTTTAAATGCTTTTAGCAAATTTTCTCAAAAGATTTTTAAGAAAAAATAAAAGAAAAGATAGGAAAATTGGTTTAATTATTGGTATTTGAATAAAGAAAAACAGAGATTTTGTTTTTATCCAACATCAATCATTGAACAACATACAGGACAGATAAAATTGAAAGATTCAAACAGCTTTTTTATAAGTTTGTCCGGGTTTCAGCAGTTTAAAATTGCATCCCTCTTCAGCTTTTACTTGTTTGTAAACTTCGCATACCATGCATGTTACTTTTTTTTGAGCAAAACTACCCTGCACTTCTCCTCCACAAAATGTACCTGTGATTGCCCAACAGATTCTACCACCATTTTTTCCACCATTTAAGCCGTCCGATGATAGATCAGTTGCTGCAGGGCAAACTCCAAGAGATGCCGCATTTTTACCGCCTTCTTCCCTTCCGCACTTTTTGATTTCCCAACAATTCTTCTTTTCCATACTGTTTTCCATATTTAAAATTTTTTACATCCCTCCTTATCGTAAAAAGATAAGGCGATTTTAAAAATTTTTTCAATTTCGATTCCCAATGATCTCAATATCTCTTTATGTCTTTAAAACATTATTCGCCTTCTGCTGGAATCACCACAATTTCAACTCGCCGATTCATCTGTCTTCCTTCAGGTGTATCATTGCTTGCAATTGGCAGGGACTCTCCTAATCCTATGGCAGTAATGCGTGACGGAGAAATCCCCTCACCTATAAAATAATTTTTAACTGTTTCAGCCCTCGCCTGCGATAATTTAAGATTATAATCTTCATCTCCTTCACTATCCGTAAAGCCCTTTACGATAACCCTTGTATCAGGATATTTTTTCAAAACTTCTACTATCTCTCTAAGATTGTTGACTGCCCCTGATTCCAATGATGAAGAATTTGTCCTAAATAGGGCATCTCCTCTTAAATTCATTACGATACTGTTTCCCTCAGTCTTGACAGTTGCCTGCTGTGATTTTAATTGGTCTATCTCTGCCTGCTGTTTATTTATCTTCTCTGCCACCTGCTGAAGTTCTTCTTTCTGCTTTTGCATCGCCCTTCCTATTACAGCCCCAGTAACTGCGCCAACACCTGCACCGATGGCTGTTCCTACTCCTGCATTTCCGCTTTGAGAGCCTATGATTGCACCTGCACCTGCCCCAAGAGCACCCCCTATCAATCCGCCTTTTACTTCATCTCTCTGAAGAGCTTGTTTCGTAGATTCACATCCGATAATAATAAAGATAACAGTTATTAAGATGGCAACTTTTTTTAACCTCTTCATTTTCAATCCTCCTTTTCCAAGTTACATCTCCAAAT
>RFHX01000313.1 GCA_003695725.1 Candidatus Schekmanbacteria bacterium | reverse complement strand
GTTATATGGATGAAAATATTTATAAGATAGCATTAGCTGGTTTATTTCACGATATTGGTAAGTTTGCTCAGCGTGGCGGATTTAATCTCGATACTGAATATTTCAATAATAATGCAGGTCTATATTTACCAAGCTATAATAATAATTTTACCCATTACCATGCTTTATATACTGCCGCATTTATAGAAAATATTGAAAAACTGCTACCTCCAGAATTCAATAGTGCCAACTGGGGTTTGGATGATTCATTTATAAATTTGGCAGCAATGCACCACAAACCTGAAACACCTCTTCAATGGATTGTTGCAGTTGCGGATAGAACAAGCAGTGGTTTTGAAAGAAGTGAGTTTGAGGAATACAACAAAGGAATTTTGCCAAAAGATTATAAAAAAACTCGATTGCTTACCATTTTTGAGTCAATAAACCTAACAAAAAATGAAAGAATAATGGATAGAGATAATTATAAATTTAACTATAAATTAAGCGAATTATCGCCTACAACTATTTTCCCAATTGAAAAGAAAGATATCTCCAATGAAGATGCAAGTAAAGAATATGAGCAATTATTTAAAAATTTCTTATTTGCTTTAGAGAAATTAGAACATCGACACATCTATAATTTGTGGCTTGAACATTTTGATACTCTATATATGATTTTCGCTTCTCATATTCCCTCTGCAACTGTTGGAAATGTAATACCGGATATATCTTTATATGACCATTCAAGAGCCACTTCGGCTATTGCTTCAGCTTTGTACCTGTATCATAAAGAAAATGATTCCTTGACAATAGAAGAGATAAAAAAGGAGGACGAAAATAAACTGCTTTTTATTCGGACAGATTTTTATGGAATCCAAGATTTCATTTTTTCCGAAGGGGGAGCTACGAATAAAGCATCTGCAAAACTTTTACGCGGCAGGTCATTTGCAATCTCATTACTTTCAGAACTAACTGCAGATATGATTTGCAGAGAGTGTGGATTAACTCCGCTTTCAACAATTTTAAAAGCCGCAGGCAAAACAACGATTATTGCTCCAAATACAAATAAAATAAAAGAAGCTGTTGAAAGAGTAAATGAAAAGATAAATGATTGGCTTTTAAAAAAGTATTACGGAGAAGCAAGTATCGGAATATCGTATACCTCTGCAAAACTTGACGATTTAAGTACAAATAAAATTGACTCTCTCTTTGAAAGAATCAACAATGATTCAGAAGAAATAAAGCATAACCGTTTTAAAATTGCTCAAAAAGGCGGTGTGGTAAGCACTTATTTATCGTCATTCAATAATGATCTTTCTAAAAAATTATGTCCTTATTGTGGGAAAAGGCCCTCAGATGTAGAAGTTGAAAATGATAAGTTGCTTACATTAGGAAATGAATCTGGATCTGCCTGTAAAATTTGTAGAGATCACATATTTATTGGAACGAATCTTGTAAAAAATGATCAGATTGCAATTTTTAGAAAAGATGCAGAGATAAAGGGGGAATGCTTTAAGGATCCCATTTTTGACTTTTATCAAATCAGCTTTTCAGTCAAAGGTAAATTAGTTGAAGCAGCGCATAAGGGGGATTTGCTTAAATATTGGAATATATCAAATCCTCAAGAAGAAGGTATTTCCAAAAATATAACAGTTAAATTTTTAAATGGATATGTTCCGGTATATGCTAGTGAGGATTTAAACGATGACAGATATTTTCAAGGGGATAAAACTGAAAAGAAGCAGGAAGAATTGATAAATGACATCAAAGAAAATAAGCCAAAAACATTTCATCACATTGCTATGATGGCAATTGATAAAGAATCAAAAAAAGGTACAGAAGCATTAGGTGTTTTAAAAGCAGATATCGATAAACTTGGTACCATTCTTAGAGATGGATTGAAAAATAAAAATATTTCACGATTAGCAACTTTTAGCCGCCAACTGGACTATTTTTTCAGCATTTATATTCCCTATCGTCTAAGTTCTCATTCTAACTACAAGGATATATATACAATTTTTGCAGGAGGCGATGACCTCTTTTTAATTGGTCCTTGGAATACGATTATTGATTTTGCTTATGAAACAAGGAAAGCATTTGATGATTACGTATGCAATAATCCAGATATTACAATTTCTGCGGGGATTTCAGTAAACAAACCATCAGAACCTATTCGTATATTGGCAGAATTTTCTGAAGAAGCACTTGAAAATTCGAAAAATTTTGTCGCTGACAATGGAAAAAAGAAAAATGCAGTCACTCTTTTTGGGGAAACAGTTAGCTGGGAAACTTTCGGAGAGATTTTGAAAATAGGTGATTCCCTTGAGGAATGGATCGATAAAAAAATCATAAATAACGCAATGTTATTTAAATATAACTATTTTTCGTCTATGGCAAAACTTGAACAGGAACTTTTGGAAAAGAAAGAAGATATATATCCGGAAGATTGGGAGTGTCTAAAATGGAAATCTCTTTTTAGATATAATTTCGTTCGCAATGCCGGCAAGAGTTTCTATGGAGATGAAAAAGAAAGAATACTTAAACAGCTAAATAAAACAGCAGAATGGATTTCAAATTATACAGGTGCAATGAGAATTCCAATATGGAAAACAATTTATAATAGAAGATAACTAAATGTAATGGAGGGGAATTTATGGGTATTGAATTTTGGAAGGATAAAGAAAATAAAGTCATTAACCCACAACTTTTTTCAGAAATTGCAGATCGAGAAGCAAAAAAAGTACATAACGCTGGCGAAAATCGCAATAAACCGTCTCAAATTAGAAAATTTTATGATGAAGTTTTGAGATATGACAGCATAATCAAATCCGAACAAGGAAAATTTGAAGAGATTTTGCCATATATAAATATGCTTAAAGCCAAAGCGGCTTATGCGTTAGGAAGGAAGCATATTACAGAAGAATTCAAAGAGCTCATTTCAGATTGTCTTTCTCAAATACATAATAAAGAAGATTTTGATGTCTTCGTTAATTTTTTTGAATCTTTTATGGGATATTATAGGTTTTATAGGCCAAAAGAAAATTAAATATAAGGAGGAATAAAATGAAGTTAATGGATATAAAAAAGATTGAAGGAAAAATAAAATTGTTAACCGGTCTTCATATTGGGGGTGGGGGAAATGAAATGCATATTGGAGGTATTGATAACCCAGTCGTAAAGCATCCCCATACAATGGAGCCCTATATTCCCGGCTCTTCACTAAAAGGTAAGGTGCGTTCACTTTTAGAGATGCAAAGTGGATTGATAATTCATACTGGCGGAAGTGTTCTATCAGGAAGTACTTTAAAAAAACTTAAAAATGATGAAGATAAAGAGAAGTGTAAAGCCATATTAAAGATTTTTGGCTCCAGTGGTGCAGATAAAGATGATGAATCAGAATTTGGACCAACTCGTGTATCTTTTGCTGATTGTTATCTCAATGCCAAGTGGAAGGAAAATGCAGATAACAAACGATTACTGTTGACAGAAACAAAATCAGAAAATTCTATAAATCGAATAAAAGGTACAGCTGAGAACCCGCGTTTTATTGAAAGAGTTCCGGCAGGAGCTGAATTTGATTTTTCGCTAACATTTAAGATTCTTGAAGAAAGTGATAATGTGTTATTCAATAAATATCTTTTGAATGGGCTTAAACTCCTCGAAATGGATTGTCTTGGCGGTAGTGGCAGCCGTGGCTATGGCCGTATATCTTTTACCTTTGAGAAGCCAAAAGATTTAAACAATAAATTTCGCGAACTCAACCCTTTTCAATAAAACGATGGGGGGCGATCCTTTGAAAGTTTATGAAATAACTATAAAACCTAAAGGGAGATTTGGAACTCCTTTAAAGGGAGATACCTTATTTGGCCATTTTTGCTGGCAAATAGCTTATGATGATTCTCTGATTGGGATTAAGATTAAAGAATTTCTTGAATCCTATTCTTCATCTCCATTGGTTATTTTTTCATCGGCATTTCCAAAATTTGTCAATCATGAGGGAGATAATGATTATGAAGAATATGCCCTAAAAAAGCCGGATGTCCCAATAAAATATCTGTCTGATTTTAGTAAAGATGAAAATAATGAAACGGACAAAATTGATAAAAGGAAAGAATTTAAAAAGAAAAAGTG
>RFHX01000312.1 GCA_003695725.1 Candidatus Schekmanbacteria bacterium | reverse complement strand
GGAAAATGTATGGATGGAGAGGCAAAGTTTTAAGAGTTAATCTATCAACGAATGAAATAAAAGAAGAAGAGCTCGATCCAAAGGTGGCAAGGGATTATTTAGGAGGGAGAGGATTGGGAATTTATTATCTAAACAAGGAGTTAGATCCAAAAACAGATCCCTATGCACCTGAAAATATAATGATAATGGCTGTGGGTCCCCTTACCGGGACGAGAATTCCTACTGGCAGCCGCTATATGATAATGACTAAGTCGCCTCTTACAGGTTCAATTACTTGCTCAAATTCAGGCGGAAAATTTCCAAAAGAGATGAAACTATCAGGATACGATGCTTTTATATTTACAGGGAAATCTGAAAAGCCGGTATATCTTTGGGTTGATAATGGGAAGTGTGAACTTCGGTCTGCAGAGCATTTATGGGGCAAAAGAGTTAGTGAAACTACAGAAATCTTATATAAGGAAACAGATCCTAATGCAAAGGTTGCCTGTATCGGTCCTGCAGGCGAAAGATTAGTGCGATTTGCGGCTGTTATCAATGATAAAGACCGTTCTGCCGCTCGTTCTGGTGTTGGCGCTGTTATGGGATCGAAAAACCTGAAAGCTATAGTTGTTAGAGGCACTTCTCCTGTTCCAATATATGATGAAGAGGAATTCAAAAAACTCAAGACGGAATCAATCAACAAATTTAGAGAAGCTAACAAGGGCACCACACCTATCCTTAGACAGTATGGCACTTCATATGCAGTAGGATCGAATCAGAAAATAGGAATTCTTCCTACAAAGAATTTTCAATTTGGTCAATTTGACAATTGGGAAAAGGTTTGTGCTGAAACAATGGTTAAAAAGTATCTTCAAAAACCAAAATTTTGCGCAGATTGTCCGATCGGCTGTGGAAGAGGAACAAAGGTTACAGACCCGGGTTTTGAGGGTGAAGGAGAGGGACCCGAGTATGAAACAATCTATGCTTTTGGGCCTGATTGTATGAACGACAATCTTGCAGCAGTCCTTAAAGCAAATTATATCTGTAATGACCTTGGGATGGATACTATCTCTATGGGTTCTGCAATTGCCTGTGCAATGGAGCTTTATGAAAGAGGTTATGTCTCAGAGGAGGATATTGGCAAACCTTTACGCTGGGGGGATGCAAAAGCGATTGTCGAATTTACAGAAAAAACCGGTTATAGAGAGGGTTTTGGCGACATCTTGGCAGAGGGCAGTTACAGAATGGCTGAACAATATGGTCATCCTGAGCTTGCTATGGTATCTAAAAAACAGGATTTAGCCGGTTACCATCCTCAGGGTATTCAAGGATTGGCACTTGCCTATGCAACTTCCCCAATTGGGGGTTCCCATATGCGGGCTCAAACTGCCTATTTCGAAGTATTTGGCGTTCCCACATTGGTTGACCCACAGGATTGGAAAACAAAACCCCGCTTGGTCAAGATTCATCAGGAGATGTCTGCTATTACTGATTCAACAGGCGTATGCTACTTTTTTGCAATCCGTTATTATGTAACGCCTGAACTCGAAGTCGTACCTGAAGGTTTTTGCAAAATACTGAATGCTGTAACAGGCGCAGGATATACTGTTGATGAAGTACAAAAGGCAGGAGAGAGAATTTTTAATGCAGAGAGATTGTTTATGGTGAATGCAGGTTTTTCAAGAAAAGATGATTCTTTGCCAGAGAGACTTACGAAGAATCCGATGCCCGAAGGTCCGGCGAAAGGATTGGTTGTCCATCTTGATGAGATGTTGGATGAATATTATAAACTTCGCGGTTGGGATGAGAATGGCATTCCCACAGATGAAAAACTGAAAGAATTAGGATTGAAAGACAACTAATAGGGTTTTTTGAAAAAATATGAAAATAAGGGTAGAGTTATTTGCAAATCTAATAAAATATGCACCGGAAGGGAAAAAGAAATTTACGATTGAATTGAATAATGGTTCAACTGTTGGAGATTTATTCGAGTATCTCAATATTCCGGAGGAAGAGCGCAAAATAGTGATAATCAATGGCAGACATAGCCAGAATGACACGGTTATTGAAGATGGTGCTGAAGTGGTGATTATGACTCCCGTTGAAGGAGGTTGATTAAGTTTTCCCCTTTGGGATTTTGATTAAAAAATCAGGCAATAAACATCTTTCGGCAGAAAATAATGATTGCCAAAATTGTTGAAAGCGAAGCTTGTTCGCGCTGTGGCTTATGTGTTGCTGCCTGTCCTGAGGGCGCAATAGAGTTAGACGATTCTTGCCAACCACAAGTTAACGAGAATTGCACATCTTGCGGTATTTGCCTCGAGGTTTGTCCTAGAAATGAGTTTTGTTTCTCATCCATAAAGGATTTTGTGAAAAAACAAAATAAGCCTCATAATGAAGAAGAGCTTTTGGGTCCTTTTTGTCGAATATTGCTTGGCCGCTCTACGGACGAGGAAATACTTGATAGGGCTTACAGCGGAGGAGTAACGACAACTCTTTTATGTTATCTTTTGGGAAAAGGTGAAATCGACAATGCATTGCTTACAAGTTGTGAACATCCCAAGAATCAGTTTTGTGGTCATCCGATTCCTTTCAATGCCAAAACTCGAGATGAAATCATATCCTGTGCAGATACGAAACCTTGTGTAAATCCCATATTGGCAAAACTTCCTGCAGATGGCGATAAGTCAGCCATTGTTGGCGTACCCTGCCATATTCAAGGAATAAGGAAAGCAATGTGGCTTGCAGAATATGGAGATAAATCTAAAGAGATATGCAAAAGGCTGACTGAGAACATTAAATATGTAATAGGGTTGAATTGTTTTTTCTCGTTCAGGAAAAATGGAGTCGATGAGCTTCTTGCAAAAGTTAATAGGCAGGAGGAAGAGTTGAGCAAATTTTATAATTGGAAAGGAAAATCTGTTGCGCGATTAAAAGATGGCAGTGAAATCGATGATTTTGGCAAAATGGGTGATTTCTCTGTAGCAAATATTGGATGTCTATGTTGTTATCCTTCATATTCTGCAAAACTTGCTGATATAACATTTGGAAAGTGTATGAGTGAAGAGTGGGGATGGAACGATATCATTACAAGAAGTGAAGAAACTGATACAATAATTTCAGAAATGGAAAAAGAGGGACTGATAAAGGTCAAGAATGTCGATATGGGGAAAAGTGAATTATTAGAGGCGCTTCTCGAAGCCAATGTTTTTGAGGTTGATTCTATTGGATATGGCAGATACCTTGACACTGGCGAATTTGAATCTGCTCCACCTTCAGGACAAATGATGCTCGAACAGGGAAAGGAGAGTTCAATAAAAGGTGTAAACAGAATTCGCCTTATTCAAGCAGTTAAGAGGGATGCCTTCTATAAGATTGTTAAGTCTGAAAGAGAGAAGAGAGGAATATTTAATCCACTTTTTCAGGACAAATAAATGAGGGGAGGGAGGCAAATGATTCTATTAGCAGGTGCAGCAGGCCAGCTTGGAAGTGCTGTGTATAGGGTTTTAAGAAAAGAATATGGTACTGATTTTAGATGTATTGATATCAAATCGGACAAGTTGGAAGCATATAAACAGGAGGGAGTGGAAACATTTGCTATTGATTTGGCAAAGGGGGAAGGACTTGATGAGCCGTTAAAAGGCGTAAAAGCTGTTATAAGTGTAGTTGGACTTCAGAAAGAGACTCCAGAACTTACATATATGGATGTTGATTATGGAGCCAATAAGAATCTTCTCGATGCATCGATAAAAGAAGGTGTTGAACATTTTAGTTATGTCAGTGCTCTGCAAACAGCAAAAGATGCTCCTCGAAAAGTGCACAGGGCAAAATGGCTTATGGAAGAAGAGCTTAGAAAAAGCCCTATAAAATATACGATTTTTAGGCCATCCGGTTTTTTTACAGATTTTATCTATTATTTTGGCAAAAAATGTAAGGAAGAAGATACTTTTACAATAATCGGCGACGGCAATATGAAGATACAGCCAATTAATATTGATGAATTGGCTTACTGCCTCGTAAAAGCTCATCAAACTCCTGCGGCATACAATAAAGTATTTCCTGTGGGAGGGCCGGAAGTCATAACATTGAATGAGCTGATTGAGTTTTATGCAATGTTTTTTAATAAGGAGATTAAGATAAGACATATCCCAATGTGGTTAATGAAGTTTTTAGCAACAATTACATTCAATAAGTTGATTTCAAAAGATTTTTTAGTGCGTCTTGAAACAGACAGTGTTTGCGATATTAGTGAAATCAAAGAAGCATTCCAAATAGAGTTTACTTCGCTTAAAGATTACATACGAAACTTTGATTGGTCAAAAGTCTAAGAAATCTTATTGAAAGATTTAAGATGACGCATTTTTAAGACTAAACAGCTAAGCATAATTCCTATTGAATCTATCATCACATCTGTATAAGTGCCATGTCTTCCTCTCACAAATGACTGATGTATTTCATCACTGGCTGCCAAAGATAGAGAAACAATAAAAACTGTCATTATTGAATAGCTCAAGCGGAGGTCTTTCTTTTCTTTGAAGTAATTGCTCTTCCATATGGCGTTGAAAATAAGTAAGCTCAAAACAGCAAATTCAAATATATGAGCACATTTTCTCAAGAGAAAATCATATGCCAAACCTGAATTGAGATTAGGTTGATGCGAGAGATAAAACATAATGCTATACCAAAGAATGACAGGTCCCCAAAGAAGAATTACACTCTGTTTTTTGTCTTCAGTTTTCATTATCTATGACTTTTTGAGAGTCAACTAAATTCGAGACAGTTTTATATTTTTTATAGTAGAATTCCTTCATTTTGGAATTTCCTGCCTTCGAATAAATAATATAAAGGTTAAAGATAGAAGTTAGATTTTGTGGTTTTATTTCAAGGATTTCTTTGAAGATTTTTTCTGCTTCCTTAATTCTTCCTGCTTTTCGCAATGAAATACCTAATGCCGCCATAATTTTTATGTCATTAGGATAGGTTTTTAGATATTTATTGAATGATTCTATGGAGTTATTCCATTTTGATAGTGTTTGGTAGCAATATCCAAGTCGTGCATAAAAGAATGGATTTATTTTGGCGGCATTTTCATAATAGAAAGCCGCTTTCTCATAATCGGCTTTGTTTTCTTCGATTTCGCCGAGATGAAAGAAACAATCTGCACAGTTTTTGTTTTTTTGTAATAATGCCAAAAATGTTCTTGTAGCATTTTCCCAATCGCCTCTCTTTTTGTATTTTAGAGCATCATCAAATGATGGATTTTTTGCAAGGATAAAGGTCTCTAAAAGTATGATTAGTATGAAAGAGCAGACTAATATTATTTTCTTCTTATAGTGTTTCATCTTTTTTTCTG
>RFHX01000311.1 GCA_003695725.1 Candidatus Schekmanbacteria bacterium | reverse complement strand
CGACATTACGTGCCCTCCTTGGAGATGGAAAAAACTTGCTCAGTTTTAACAAATAGTTGCCACTTTGTCAATGGCAACTGGGAGGTTGGCAGGAGCAAGAGGAATGGCAAGGATAAGGGCAAAAAGGAAAAGGAAGGAGAGAGAAGAAAAAGAAAAAGCAAGAGAAGGCATAAGGAAAAGGCAAGTGAAGGGAAAAAGGAAAGAGGGAATAGGAAGACGAGAGATTTGGGATGCAAACTTCCCGCAGGTTATTTTTTCAACGAGGCAATGCGGGAAGATTCCTTATGCTCGGTATGCGGCGATACCGGGCAAGGAGCTGCAGGAATTTTGATCGTTGGAGAGGTAGGGGGTATATAAAAAACTTATCTTTTTTTCATTTGTTCAAGTATTGTTTCTGCAAGATCACGCTTATCGATAAGATATTGATTCCAATTGTTTGTTTCTCTTTGTTTTCGTCCTGAGACGAATATATATCTTTGATATTTTTTATTCAGTGGCGCTTTTCGTGCTAGATCCATTGCGGGAATAAACCAGAGGTATTCACTGATTTCTCCCTCTTCGACATCGAAAACACATATCACTATTCCTAGTTTTTTCCTATCTACAATGGAGTGTTTCTTGATGCTAGTAACCACTGGTCCTTGAGTGCGCCAGATGCTTTTCACTTGAATGAAGAAAGTATGCTCTGTTATTTTGTCTTTTATGATGAGGTCAATTCCTTCGTCATCGGAAGTTGGCTTATAGCAAGCAAGATTGCTTCCGTAGAGCAGGATGAGCTCAATAATTCTATTTTCGGCAATGTCTCCCTTCTGTCTTGATGAAAGCTTCGAGATTTTGTAGCTTTTTTCAAAGCTCGGCTTCCAGTTTTTATTTATGGTGAAGGTTGATTTCGCTATTCTTACGAATCGTGATTTTTCTTTGTATTTTTTGATGTCAACAGAGATTATTGCCTCCATTGTCTTTTCCGGGGTTTTTCCTGTACTTTTCAGTCCTCTCTTTTTCGCGATTTTCGTGATTTCTCTGCTGTGAAGCGGCTTGTCTGCTTCTTTAAGAATTTGATATGCGATTGACTTGAAGGTGGGCATAGAGTTACTTGTGTTGAGGTCTTTTATGTAGTTGTTGGTATGTAGTCCTTATATAGCGAAAGCGCTTGGCGATATATTGCTTTTATCACTACCTCGATCTCTTGAGCCTTGTAGCCTCTTTGCAGAAGAAGTCGCCTTACATTCGCCCGTAACCTTGCTTTAATAATATCATTGTTTGTCCAATCAATTGCCAAGTCTCTTTTGATAACTTTTACAAGTTCCCTCACTAACTCTTTTAAGGCCTGGTTGTTTCTTGCTGCCTTTTTTCCTGCTGATATTGCATCATAGAATGCCATTTCTTCTTCTGACAGCCTTTCTCTCCTGCTATATGCTTCAGTTTTTTGGATTTCTTTTGCGAGTTCAATGAGCTTTTCGATAACTTTGGTGGAATTGATAACTCTATTTTCGTACTTTTCGATGATATCTTCGAGCATCTCAAGAAGTGATTTATAGCGGATTAGATTTTTCCTCATTCTTACTTTTAAGGCATCGTGCAGAAGTTTGCGCAGCACCTCTATTGAGAGATTTTTGTATTTTAACTTTTTTACTTCTTTAAGAAATCTCTCGTCAAATATTGAGGTTCCAGATGTGCCTTGTTCATTCATATGAAATATATTCACTACTCCCTCTGCTGCTATTGCCCTTGAGATAAGTTCACGTACCGCAGATTCAATTTCAGAATTAATTCCTTCAGTTACTACGATAGTTCTCTTTATGAGTGCCCTTTTTACAGCTCGGAAAAATTCTATATCATCTTGAATTGCACTTGCTTCTCTATGTGGCATAGCGAAGGCGAAGAGACGAGAAAGCATTTCGGCTTCTCTTATAAATCGTTTTTTCTTTTCTTCGTCGATGATGCCGCTTCTTTCATCTGTAATGATTGTGTTTATTGCTTTTTGGAATACGTCGGCCCTCTTTATGCCTTTGAGTTGTTTCCAGTTTTGGTATTCAACTCCAGGTAGCATAGCTCTTACAATGTCATACTTTTCTTTCATTCTGCTGATAATTTCTTCAATTG
Source organism: Candidatus Schekmanbacteria bacterium (assembly GCA_003695725.1). Lineage (NCBI taxonomy): Bacteria > Candidatus Schekmaniibacteriota > Candidatus Schekmanbacteria bacterium. Next base: position 3,804 of record RFHX01000311.1, on the reverse strand, counting down.
GGGCCATTGCCTCCTTTCGAGTTTTCGCGCTATAGATTGCAAGTGCTTTTTTTAGATCGTCCGCTATGCCTATATAGTCAACGATAAGGCCGCCCGGCTTGTCTTTGAAAATTCTGTTGACGCGTGCAATTGCCTGCATGAGCGTGTGATTTTTGAGTGGTTTGTCAATGTACATTGTGTGAAGCGGGGGGACATCAAAGCCCGTAAGCCACATATCACAGACAATAACGAGCTTTAGCGGATCGTTGGGATTTTTGAATTTTCTTTCCAGTTCTTTATTGTCTCGTTCGGACTGGATGTCGTGCGCAAACTCTTCAGGATTTGAAATTACCACTGCTGCTTCAGGAGCATAGGGGGTTTTTGAAAGAAGCTTGTACATTTCGACTGCCACTTTTCGGCTAATTGTTACAACCATCCCCTTGCCTTCTATGCCACGATTGTTGAAGTGATCTACAATATCGCGCGCTATTTTTTTCAGGCGGTCCCTTGCGCTTACCGCCTGCTCAAGGCGTGCCCATTTGCGCTTGTACGCCTCTCTTGTCTCAAGCTTTACCTCTCTCGTTAAGCCTTCAAATTCTTCGTCGATGAATTGATTGGCAAGATGGAGCGGCACGAGGCGCCCTTCGTAATAAATTGGCACCGTTGCGCCGTCTTCCACTGCTTGGTTGATTTTGTATTGGCTGATATAATTTCCAAATACAAGATTTGTGTTCCTGTCTCTGAGGCTAATGGGGGTGCCTGTAATACCCATGAAAGAAGCGTTTGGAAGTGCATTCCGTACGGTTGCAGCTAGTTTTGCGTATTGCGAGCGGTGCGCTTCGTCTGCGATGACGATGATATTTTCTTTTTCACTTAGTACTTCCTGATTAGTATCAAATTTCTGTATTGTGGTGAAGATGAGATCGCCTTGCGCTTCGCGAATTTTCTGCTTTAAGTCCTCGATACTTTCTGCTTGCCTTGCATACGGATAGCCGCACCGCAGGAACGTTTTGTAGAATTGTCCGTCGAGGTCGTTCCTGTCTGTAAGAAATACAAATGTAGGACTTGGGGGTGTTTCTAGTTTCCTTGCCTTGTTTACATAAAACACCATTGAAAGGGATTTTCCTGATCCTTGAGTGTGCCAAAATACGCCAATTTTTTTGTTGCCTCTTGGCCTTGTGGCTCTTATTGTCTCTTTTATTGCTTTATTCACACCAAAGTATTGATGATACAATGCCATTTTTTTTGTGTATTTACTGATATCGCTTTCGGCATCTGCCTCAAAGACAATGAAGTTCTGGATGATGTCAAGAAATCGTGTTTTGTGAAAAATGCCGCGGGCTAAAATTTCAAGTTGACTTTGGTTATTATGAGGTTCATTTTCGCTTTCAATTCCCTTCCATACGGAGAACCATTCCCATGAAGATGAGATTGTTCCATGCTTTGCTTCTATAAGATCGCTTACCACAAGTACCTGATTATACTTGAAGAGCTCTGGGATATCTTTTTTGTACTTTTCTAGCTGCTGATAGGCGCTATAGGTCGTTGCACTTTCAGTTGCTGGACTTTTGAGTTCAAACACTGCGAGCGGTATCCCGTTTACAAACACAATTACATCGGGCCTTCTAACTTTCTCTATTCCTTGAATGGGAAATTGGTTCACAATGAGGAATTCATTATTCTGCGGGTTTTTAAAATCAAGCACACGGGCAAATTTCCATATTTCTTCTCCAGTGCTGTTTTTGAAGCGTACGCGCACTCCACGCGTGAGCATGAGGTAAATTTCTCTATTCGCGATTTCTAAATTCGGGTGATTTGATTTTAAATTGTGTACCACTTCTTCAATTGCAAAATCGGGAAGTTCGGGATTGAGTCGTCGTAGAGCGCGTTTGAGTTTTCCTGTTAATACGACTTCATAAAAATTATCTCGTTCGGCTGTAACCTGGCCAGGGGAAAGGTCAGGCCCAAATTCATAGTCATAGCCCATTTCCTTAAACCATTCTATAAGTGGTTGTTCGGTAAGTGTGAATTCGTTAAGAGCTCTCATAAATTATTTTTCGTATTTCTGAGCTTTCTTGTATCTCTCAGATTGTATTATTTCCTCCTTCAAACGTTGATTTTTAATTTCAAGAGTTTTAAGTCGCGGAATGAAATCATCTGCGAATTGAATAACATTAAGATCTTTGTTGGCACCGTAGAATAAATCCATTAGTCCCATGGCGATATTCCCGATTTGCCAAAGGTCGGTTTTTACAAGATAGTCATCCTCAATATCGAAAAATGTCGTGATGGGTTTTCCTCGCCTGCTATCGAATCTGAAATTGTTGTGAGCGGTGACAATATTGGAATGCGCAGCGGCTTTATTTATCTGGTCTTTCATCCTTTTGATAGCGTCCGACCCCTTTTTGAAATTTGCCTCTAGCCAGTCGTATCTCTTTTTGGCAAGTCGTTTAGTTGGATTAATAATTCCATGTTCATCAATATCTGCAAAACCTGCTGGGTTAGGATTCGCGATGGCGTATGCAGCACAAGATCCTGCTTCTAAGACTTGCCGCAAATTCATCATTGCCTGGATATGATGCAAACGAACAGATGAAAAAAGAGCAAGCAGGTGGTGCTTGTGAATTTGTGCCAGGAACATCACGAAAATAAAACGGTCTGGATTAACGGATTTTACGAATTGTTGGAGCAGCGTATTAAATTCTTTGGCATTGATAAAGTAATTACCAAACCTCTCTACTCCATGCAGGACCATCTGCTTCTCGCTCTCGACTATATCCTCAATTGTATCTTGTTTAAATTCCATAACTTCAAGTTTTCATTTACCCACTCATCAATTATGTATAGACAGTTTATTTCATAAACCCCTTCGTACCAATCTGCATACCGCCAAACTCTCCTGTAATCTCCCAAATGCGATGCAGAGCAGTGTCTGCGACGTGGATAATATCATAAGCATCTTTTTCAGTGACTGCCTCGCGAGGAGTTGTTATCGTATTAGCTGAAAAATCTACGTCCACATACAATGCTAATTTGCGTTTATCCCATGACGGCGTTGCAGGATTCATTTCTTGCGTATCTTCTGCATCAGGACCAATCCACTTATACTTGTAAGGGTAGCTGCTCGCATCACAATAAGCCCAACCAATGTTGTTAATTTTCTCTCTGTGTTGACGGTAAAACGCTCTGAAGCTGTCTTCTGTCTTCAATCCAGTAAATACATCAGCCGCAAACTGGCCTTTTGAAATCTCTTCCAGGGCAGTGAAAGCAAGCGCATAAGCTTGCGCAAAATATCGTTTGCTACATAGTGTTTGGGCAGCTTCTATAAGCTTCCGCGCATTGTGGTTGCATTCGTTGTAGATTTCTAGATACACTTCCTTCTTCATACCCTTATCTCCCCACCTACCAACTTCGGCAAAAGCAAATCACGAATAGTGGCTAGTTTTTGGTTTTCTTTTTGAAGTTTTAAATAATTATCAATGTATAATTTGCCAATATTTTCAAATTTTTCTAATAATCCTTTTGGAGGCAGTAAAATTTTTAAATTTCTAAAAACCACTTTATTAACAGAAGCTCGAGTAGACGCTACTGCTGAAGCTTCTATCAATTGCTGAATTTCTGATTGTTTTAAAAACCACCTCAAGTGTTCCTTTGTTAAAGGAGGAATTGGTGTAATCTTTGCTAACGCTACATTATATGCGCCCTTTAAACCAAATCTAACTTTTCCTGCTTCGCCATATTTATCCATCATTATGTCGTACTCATCACACAATTTATTTCGTTTACTTTTGGGAATATATGTTAAATGAGCATTTAATGTATAAT
>RFHX01000310.1 GCA_003695725.1 Candidatus Schekmanbacteria bacterium | reverse complement strand
GGTGGTTTTTCAGGAGTAACATCATCTGCATCAACAGTTATAAATGTATTATCCTCAAGCTCAATCAAAATCTTCTTCGTCATTGTATTTATCTTTCTCACTTTTCCTACTTGTCCATCACGAGTCCTGACTTTTTTTCCATACTTAGGAAGGTTTCTATTTATTTCTCTATATGTTGAATATTCATACATAAGACAACACATCAATCTGCCGCATACCCCTGAAAGTTTACTGGGATTCAAAGTAAGATTTTGAGCTTTTGCCATCTTAATCGTTACCGGCTCAAATTCTTCAAGAAAGGATCTACAGCAAAGTTCTCTTCCACAGTGTCCAAAACCGCTATACATTCTTGCTTGGTCACGCACACCTATCTGTCTCATTTCAATGCGAGTGCGAAATTCATAGGCAAGATCCTTCACAAGTTCACGAAAATCTATACGGCCATCGGCGATAAAATAAAAAACAATTTTTGAATTATCAAAAGCAACATCAATCCTTACAATTTTCATTTGGAGATTTTTTTCCCTGACTTTCTCCATTGCTTTTGCAAGTATTTCCGGCTCTTTTGCTTTATTTTCTTGAATTTTCTTTAAATCTTCATCAGTTGCTTTACGGATAATCTTTTTTAAGGATTGTATTTCATCATTTTCGTCTGCATAAAATGGCTTTGAACTGACCAATGCCGCATCCTGCCCTTTATCTCCCTCAACAATACAAAAGTCACCTTTTCTCAAACTAACACCTTGTGTCAGATATTTCTGTGATCTGCAGCTGCCTAAAAGACGGCAGTATATGATTTCTTCTCTTTCCTCTCTAATTTCATCTACTTCCATTGTTTCACCAAATCAAACCTCTTTTATGATTAACTTTTTATAAAAATGTTAAAAAATAACCTACATTATTTATATCAGCTTTCTTTAAAAGGCAAAAGCAACTCTTTTTGGATAAGAAAAGCTTCTATCTCTCGCCATACTGAATCCTGCAATTTTTTTAAATCAACAGATGAATCGATGACCTTTATACGCTTTTTTTCACTCCTTGCAATTTTCAAATATCCCTCTCTAACCAAATTATGAAAATGAATTTTTTCCTTTTCGAATCTTCCCTCATTCCATCTCCCGTCTTTGCTGTTACGAGCAGACGCTCTTTTCAATCCTTTGACAGGATCAACATCTAATAGAATTGTCAAATCAGGCTTCAAACCTTCACAGACATATGAATTAATTTTTTTTATATCATCCAGTTTCAGTCCTCTACCGTATCCCTGATATGCAATTGTCGCATCATCAAACCTGTCACATATGACTACTTTACCGTCCTTCAAAGCCGGTTTGATTACTTTTCTCACATGCTCGCTTCTGCTTGCGCAATAAAGCATCAACTCAGTTTCAGGTGCCATCCCTTTACTCTTTGGAGAAAGTAAAATTTTCCTTATACCTTCTCCTATCTTTGTCCCACCCGGCTCCATTGTCAAAAGATAATCAACACCGGCTTTTTTCATTCTCTCAGCCACAAAATTAATTGCTGAGGTTTTACCGCTTCCTTCACCTCCCTCAAATGTAATAAAAACCCCTTCTTTTTTCATCTATTGTTACCTCAAATTAGGTGATGAAATAACACTTTTAGAGAATAAAGCAAGAAATAAAAAGATTCGATTTCAGGACTTTCCTGCCATAAAAATCAAAGGAATGAATGTCCAAAAACTCACACAATTATACTGTCACTGTACATTATGTTATTTTCATTGGAAGAAGGATTAATTTAGAATTTTTTACATCTTATTCGAAGACTTCCCCACTTTTCTGCACATATAACAGATAGCTTCATTTTCATATACTGCGCCAAATTCTTGTCCGCAAAGATCACAAATCTTTTTAATAAATGATTTCAATATCTTTGGTGACGAAGTTTCCAATCTTTTTGCGTCAAAAATACTCTTCAATTCTATCGCCTTTGTAAGACAAACTTCACTACACAATCCACAATTGAAACAGCGGTCATAATAAAACTGAATTTTAAATTCTCCCCCCACTGTTACCTTTCTTATTGCCGCTGTAGGACAAAGCATTGCACAAACATCACATGCAATACAGAAATCATTTATTAATGCATCAGCAAATGGAAGCATAATTCCTCCTGATGCTTCAATCTCTTCAGCTGCTTTGTCTGCAGGCAATATAATTTTCTTCAATAGACGCCTCCTCGGGCTTTCTCCTTTCTTTTTTATATCTGACTTTTTATCCTTTTCGGATAAATCCTCAACCAATTCTCCAACTTTTAGAAGCCCCTTCCCTCTTATTGCCCTAAAAAAGTCTCTTCGTGACACACCTCCCTCTTTCCCTACTCTTCTATTCGATTGGGATAATTCCTTATACTTTTTCCAAAAATCATTGCCTAATGAATCCTCAATTAAACGTGAAAGTCTCAAATTCTGTTTAAACACTGTATATCCTGCTGAAAGAGTGCAATCCCCACAGTTTCCCCTGTTGAATGATATTTCATCAATACCCATCCTTTTAAGCCAAAGAATGATATTTTCATTCAATCTTCCAAGACATTTCAATTTATAAGTTTCATTTTCATCTTCAACCATTCCACATGAAAAAGTGAGAGAAATGGAATCATTCTTCTTTACAGCCGCACTTTTCGCTTCTTCAACAATCTTCGAATCAGGCTGATTGCGTGATGAATATACTCCGGCAGGGCAAACAGAAACGCATATTCCACAATTGAAACATTTCTTTTCATCGATTATCTCATCTGCAAGCCTAATTGCATCAGCAGGACAGGTTTCAACGCAAAGCTTACAATGGGATTTCGGTGATTTAATAGTTGGACAAAGATAGCTTCTTATCTCGATATCGCCCTTGACCAAAATTTTTATAGCCGCATTTATTAGAGTCGATTTTATCATTTTACTCACTTTCTTTTTGTTAAATTTTTTTCATCCTCTGTGCATTATTATCAATTATCCTTATAAAATCAAATCTAAGATTCTTAACATCCTTTCATAAGGAAGGTTTTTATTTATCACCATAAACGGGAATAATTAATTGTTTAAGGAATTTTTAAAAATGAGAATTCATAACGGCTTTTTCTTCGGTTCTGCTTTCACGAAATACAATAAAAGCTTCAAAGGCAAGCCAAATCTCGAGGAGCAAAATCAATGAACCAACAATAAGAAGGAAGTAGTTGCCGCTTTCATAATATTTTTTTATGTTAATCATCATCGCAGAGATTGTTATAGCAAGCATAAAAAACATTGGTATTATGCTATAAGCAATAGGTCTTTGTCTTTTGAAAAGATATACGCTTATAGTCAGCAGTGCAAGAGCGCCCAATATTTGATTCGTTGCCCCAAAAACAGGCCACAATGCCATTCCAGTTGATACTTTTCCCATCGGTATTTTGGCAAGTGCAAGCCCTGAAAGGACAGCAACAGCAGAAGCAATGTATCTGTTCTTCAATGCAGTGATTCCTGCACTCTCACCTATTTCAGAAACAATAAAGCGAAGCATCCTTGCGCAGGTATCAAGAGTCGTCATTGCAAAAGATACAACGATTACTACGACGAGGGTTTTTGAAAAATCAAGAGAAAAGCCCAATGCGGAAACAAAACCTCCTGCACCATCGACAAATGCCCCAAGTTTATTTTGAAGCGAATTCATCGCTCCCCAAGTGGCATATCTTGCCTGCCAAGCTTCAGCGCTTCCAATACCGGCAGTACAGGCAATAAGCGCCATTGTTGCCAGTGCTCCTTCTGCAAGCATTGCGCCATATCCCACAAATTTAGAATCCGTTTCTTTATCAATCTGCTTTGCCGTTGTCCCCGATGCAACGAGAGAATGAAATCCAGAAATTGCTCCACAAGCAATCAATATGAACAAGAAAGGGAAAATTGGAGGAGCGCCTTCAGGTTTTATTCTTATCACAGGCGCCACTATCTCAGGTCTGACAATAAACAATCCCAAATACATTGCTCCAAGTCCAAAATATAAAGCAAAGGAATTTAAATAGTCGCGAGGTTGAAGCAGAAACCATACAGGAAGAATGGAGGCAACGAATGCGTAAATCATCAAAATTGTAATCCATTGTGATGTCTCCAAATCAGCACCAATAGGATGATAGACTCCATACCAAATACTCCACCCCATTACAAGGACACCAGCAACTGTCGCAGGTCCTAAGCCAATTGGAGTTTTATAAACCAATGTGCCAATAACCATTGCAAGAGCAATCAAAAAAAATGTCGGGAATACTGCTTGTGGATGTTCTTTGAAAAGCACTCCTATAACAAGGGCGAATACAGCCAACACGATGCTTAAACCGAAATATATCAAAATGAGGAATAAATTTCTTGCGCGTGCTCCAATAATATCCTTTGTTAAATCTCCAATTGATCGTCCTCCATGGCGCAAAGAAACTACAAGAGCAGCAAAATCATGTGCTGCGCCAAGAAATATGGAACCAAAAACAATCCATAGCAATCCCGGCAGCCATCCATATATAACTGCAATAGCAGGACCTACAATAGGCGCCGCCCCTGCAATTGAGGCAAAATGATGGCCAAAGAGAACAAAGCGATTGGTAGGAACAAAATCAATATCATCCCTAAATTTATGCGCCGGTGTTATTCTTGAAGCGTCAAGTCTTAAAACCTTCTTCCCAAGAATACCTGCATAACTAAAATATGAAGCAAGAAATGCCGCTATTACGATTACTGCAAGTAATGCACCATTCATTCACTCTCTCCAAAAAAAAAGTGCATTAAAAGGATATCGAATCAGGAAGGAAAAATCAATATTCAGTCCAAGAATATAGTCTTCGTTGAGGGTCAATTCGAGACTCGCAAAGGTCAAGCCATTTATTTATTTCTTCTATCCCAAAGGGTTTATAAAAAATATGACATTTATACTTCTTCGCTTTCTTTACATCTGAATCAGTCCAATCGCCGGACATAATGGCTATATTCTTTACCTTACATCCTTTTTTGCGCTGGTTTCTAACAAACTCGATTCCTGTCGAAACCGGCATACATAGGTCGGTTATTATCACATCGGCACATGCTTCTTTGTATTTGCAATAACAAGAGGGATTTTCATAAAGTGTGCAGCTTCTATGCTCGGCAAATGCCAATACTTCATAACCGCGAAGCTCAAGAATCTTTGTTAATAGATTCCTAATCTCCGGGTCATCGTCAAATACTACAGCTCTTAACCTCATTTTTATGGACCTCCCAATTTAAATGTTAACGAGTCCTTATGAGTTATATATATAAGAGCTGTTAATATATATCTTAATTATAAAGTGCGCTTCTTTTGATATGCAAGAAAAATGATTAAAATTTATCTTTAAAGTTATTCTTTTTGAGCTTTGAGTTTCATCTCAATTAATTCCTGATGTGACAATTTTAGGAGGTCGCCAAGCTTATGGACAAGGTAATCTTCGTATTTATCGAGCTTCTTGTCAGCATAAATCAACTGCCATACCATTTTTATAATTTTCTTCTTTTCTTCTCTATTGTACTGCTGATTTATGACATTTGTAAAATGCCAATAGTCAATACTGCCATCTATCTGCATATTTGCCGCCTCAATGATTTTATCTACTTCGGCTTTTGAAATCCCAAATTTTCTCTTCATCATATCGATGATAAGCTCTTCTTCATCAGTGCTGAATTCTCCATCAACGCGCGCCATTTCAAGGAGAAGCGCACAGGTTGCAATCTTTGTATCAGGAAGAAGAGCTTTTTTATTATCTTTCCTCTGCGTCTTCTTCGTTGGAAATAGCTTCTCAAATATCTTCTTCATAATCATTTACCTTCTAATAAATCTCATTTTTTTTATTTATAGCATATCTTCACTGGAAATCAAAAAAAGTAAAACTACTTTAGTGATTGCTTTTTTTCTTTACTTCCAGTGATAAAGAATTATTTATAAAAAGATGATAATTTTCTTTGACAAAATTAAACGATTCCTGTATAAAAGAGGACTAAATTAGTCCATTTATAAATCATAATCAATAATATGGAGGGTCATTATTATGAGTAAATCGGAAGACGCATTGAAGGCAGCATTTGCAGGTGAATCGCAGGCAAACCGCAAATATTTGGCTTTTGCTGAAAAGGCAAAAAGTGAAGGGAAACCACAAGTCGCAAGAATGTTTTTAGCGGCGGCAGAAGCAGAAACAGTCCATGCCCATAACCATTTAAGGGCGCTCAATGGGATCAAAAGCACAAAAGAAAATCTACAAGAGGCAATTGCAGGCGAAACTCATGAATTCAAATCAATGTATCCTGAAATGATTCAGGTCGCCAAAGAAGAAGGAAACAAAGAAGCAGAAAGGTCATTCAATTTTGCCAATGAAGTCGAAAAGGTGCATGCAGAATTGTATCAGAAGCTTCTCGACAATTTGGAAGGCGAGCAGGAAGAATATCCTTATTATGTTTGTCCTGTTTGTGGATATACAGCTGAAAAAAATGCCCCTGACTCCTGTCCTGTCTGCGGCGCCAAAGGGGAGATGTTTAAAAAGATAGATTTATAATTCCCTGTCCAATAATTATCTATTACGGCGTGGTGCCTGCCTATCAGGCATCGCGCTTTATTATTAATTCCGAGGAAATTCTGCCAGACTCGATAATCGTCATAGCCCGCTTCCCGAATGCATTATTATTTCACTGATCAAAACCTCAAAGACAAATCAATTTTTCACTATGATTGAAATGAGAATTGGATTAATTTATGACTTCTTAGGCAAACGAGAAGAAGCAATAAAGCAATATAAAACAGTCCTCGCCTATGAGAAGGAAAGGAAGGACTATCTCTATCTCTACGACTACGCAAAAAAATATCTGAAACCCCATTGCAGAATAGACGATCCTGAGAGAATGGATTGAAACAGGATGTTATTTATTTTTTTCAAATTTCTTTCTTAAAATTATTTAATCTTCTGAAATAAACTCCGCCATCACCGGCAATCCAAGAGGAATGTCTTTTTTATCGGTATCGAGGGAAAGGACAACCTCCTGCACCCTTGTATCGAGGCGCTCTTTTATGTCTTCAGTTCTAAAATTTCTTTCACCCATATAAAGCGATTTAAAAATAACTTTCCCTTTACCAATCTTTTCTTTTGTTTCTGTATTCAAAATATCAAACTCCATACCTTTTTTAATTTCGTCAATCCAATATGATTCAACATAAAGGCGCACCCATAAATTTGGTGAGCCAATTATAATCTTTGCACTGTCATCTTTAGAAAGGGTTTCCCCCTTTCTTACATCAAATTTATACACTATTCCATCAATAGGAGATTTTAATTTGAGCCGTTCATATTCTATTCTTGCAAGCTCCACTTCTTTTTCCGCAACTTTTATTTCTTCCTCCGCTAATCTTTTTCTCAAATCCGCCTGTGTATAAGCATATTCATCTGATATTTTTTTTCTGAAGAGATCGGTTCTTCTTTTAAGTTCATCTTTGTTGATTTCAAGAGATTTTTTCGAAGCTTCTAAACGCGCTTTTGCAAGATTTAAGCGAGCCAATTCCATACTATTTTCGAGGATACAAAGAACCTGACCTTTTTTTACAAAATCTCCTTCTTTTACAAAAATCTTTTCTACTCTTCTTGTCTCAAGAGGGCTTACGAAAACTTCTCTTCCAGCAGGTTCAACAAAACCATAAATCCGTACGGGTATCTTATCAATTACAGGAGTAGCAGCAACTTCAGGTGGTGGTGATGATTTTTTCAGAACATCTGCAATATAATAAAGCGCGCCTGCAATCAAAATAATCCATAATAAAATTTTAAATACTTTTCTCATAAACAGCTACCTCTCTTTCATTTTCTGATTTAGAATCATAATCTATTTTTCCATCTACCATCTTTATCAATCTGTCCCCATAAGGAAATACTCTCGGGTCATGAGTTATTAAGACTACTCCCCTTTCCTTGTCGCGAGAAAGCTTCTTCAAAGTCTCGAGGACTACTTTACTGCTTTCACTATCGAGGGCAGATGTGGGCTCGTCACAAAGCAGAAGTTTGGGAGAATTAATCAATGCACGGGCAATGGCTACTCTTTGTTTTTGGCCTGATGAAATCTTTGCAGCAGGTGAATTGATATACTCCTCCAAGCCAAAATTTATCAAAAGCTCCTTTGCTCTTTCCCTTGTTTCCTTTTTAATGGGAGTGCCATTGATTCCATTTGCAATCAAGACATTCTCCAATAGAGTCAATGAAGGAATTAATTCTGCTTGCTGGAAAACAAATCCGTAATTCTTTCGTCTTAATTTCGCTCTTCTTCTGTCAGACAACTTTACTATCTCTTTTTCCTCAAAAAACAATTTCCCTTCAGTTGGAGTCAAAATAAGCCCCATAATAGAGAGCAAAGTGGTCTTACCACTGCCGGAAGGTCCTGCAATTATTGTCAACTCGCCCTTAAATATATCAAGATTTATATCATCCAAAACTCTGCGGACAATCCTGCCATCTGAAAAATCGCGCGATATTTTCCTCAATTTGATTACTGCTTCATTAAAATTTTCCTTCCCAAATGACATAGCGCAAAATACTCCTATCTGAATACAGATGCTGGCTCAATACTTACCGCTTTATTCATAGCAAGGAGTGAGCCCAAAAAACACAAAAATAAAGTGAATGCGGCATGATAGAAAGGCAGCCAATAGGGCATATATGTAGGCAGTTTTGAATTCATAGTTGAAGACAAGAAAAATGAAAGAAGCAAAAAGCCAATAATAATGCCTGCCGCACCTATTATAAGCGCCTGACAAAAAACAATAACAGCTATATCCCATTTTCTTGCACCAAGAGCCCTTAAAATTGCAAAATCCTTCTGTCTATTCAACACTCCCGTGTACATCGTCAGCATTATTATAACTATTCCCACCATAGCACCTATCAATGTTGAAAAACCAAAACTTCCACCCATTCCTGTATTGCGAATATAATAAAATCGTGTCTTGCGTGAAAGGTCGCTGGCTGAAATGACTTTTGCGTTAGGAAGAATTTTCTGAATTTCCTTGACAGTGCTATTTATATCTATCCCATCTTTTAGTTTTATCATAATTGCGCTGTAACGATTTTTGGGAAAGTTTAAAATCTCCTTTGCTTTAACTAAATTCGTAAACACAAGAGACCCTGCAAATCCCTTAATTTTTTTAGTAATCGCATTAACCTTAACTTTTATACCGTTAATCTCATAATATTTGCCATATTCGGGATTTCCCAAAGTATCCAAATCAGTTTGCTCAACGGAAACAGCGTCGTATTCAAACAGATTATCTATTGACCCTCTTGCAAATTTCCATGGACCACCTGCCATTCTGGGAGGTCTTAATCCTACAACCTGCACACCATTATATTTCCCGTCTGCTCTCCTAAATGAGCCTCCACCAAAAATCAATGGTTCTGCCCACCTTATTGAAGAAATACCTGAAATACGGTCTAAATAGTAATCAGGGATCGAATCCGTCGAATTGATGTTTTCAGCATTTCGACTGCATACCCAAATATCAGCACCGGCATGGTCAACAAGGACAGACATATAGGTAAAGAGGCCAAAAAGCACTGCCAACTGCTGTCCTACAAGAAACACTATTGCAACAACACCCAAAATTGAACCTGCTGTCGTTGAACGGTCATAAAAAAGCATTTTAAATGCCGTTATGACTCTCATTTTTCACCTACAATTTTAAGTGCCTTATTATGAACATCTTCTACACCAAAAGCCACAGCATCGAACACTTCTTTAAAAATCGGTTCCTTTGATAAATATTCCGTACCACCCCCAATTACCTTTATATCCTCGAACTCTCCTCGAATGCGCTTTGCCATTTTTATTGCGACTGGAAGATTTGCAGTCATTGTAACAGAAAGCACTATTACATCAGGAGTATCCTTCTTTATTGAACTAATCATATCCTCTTCAGGTGATATGTGCCCTATATCTACAATGTTCCATCCTTCCAACTCAAGGAGACTCTCAACAAGCTCTGCACCAAATTCATGTTCTTCCCCCGGCGCACACACAACGGCAATGCGATATGGAAGCTTTGTTCTTTTCTCAAAGCTATCAACGATTCTATACATTACATAATGGCATATATCAGTTGCTACATGAACATCGTTAACCTCGATTTTATTCAACTGCCACAGCACCCCTGCTTTTTTCATTGCCTGAGAAAGGACATAAGAAAATAAATAATGTGGAGAATCTCCTTTCTTCAAGAGAGCAAGTGCATAATCTGCTGCCCCTTTCCTATTTTTATTCATTAGATAAGAAAGAAACTCTTTTGCTTTTTCATTCTCTTTATCAAAAGGAGAAAGTGCAGCTTTTTTGAAATTTTTCACATTTTCCCGAAAGTAATCTACAATCTTTATGAGCTCATGAGACTGTGGCGGATTAATAATACTCTGTATAGCCATAGACCAATTGAAGAAAAATCTCGAAAAGAATGCATCATCAAATCCTCGTGAAGAGATTACAGAATAATACCAGATACCTTCTTTGGGAAGGCAGGAAAGAATACCCAGCTCAAAAACACTCAAAAGAAACTTACCAAAATTTTTATTCAAATTGATTATGAATTTGAGTTCTGCACCCTGAATTGTGTTTTTAACAAAATCTTTTTCAATACGGATCTTTTCTTCTATGAAGGATTGTATTTGAACAAAGGAATCTGAAAATTCAAGAAATGCAGATTTTGAAACAGGCTTCAATTTCAATGCTTCTTTGCCTAAGATTTCATATTTTTCAATCATAAATATTCATATTTGGATGGTCTTCATTTAATAACTATTATAGATTTTTATCAATAAAAAAAAGCGACATCCCCAATCTCTGAGTCTGCCGCCATAATCTTTTTTCAAAAATTATTAAATCTCTTTTGCTTCTACTTGAGCAAGTTCAAATTTTGCTTGGATAAGTTTTCTATAATAGGATATCGCTTTGTCAGGATTTTTTGCAACAATTGCCTTCAAAAGGTCGCCTTCAATTTCTGCAACCTCAAGCCTTTTATAATAATCCAAAGTTTCTTTGAGGTGCGCAAGGACAATTTTACCTGTTAGAATTGGATGATTGTTTGTCACATTGGCGTCTTTAAAAGTTATTCCATGTTCAAGTTCAACTTCCAACCCTGTTTTGAATTCGTCAAGGTCAATGTTCATTCCTTCCACATTAACCTCTTTTAATATTATTTTCGCTTCTTCCGGCAAAACCTGAGGAGCAGTTAACTTCGTCCAATCCCTAATACCAAGTTCTTTACAAACTCTCTGCACTTCCTCAACAGTAATATACTCAGGTAAATCCATAGTTAATCCTCCTTCTTGATTAATTTTACATTATCAAATCAACTGCCTAAAAAAATAATTTTTAACAAAGATAGCATAAAATAAACGTAAAAGCAAGGAAT
>RFHX01000309.1 GCA_003695725.1 Candidatus Schekmanbacteria bacterium | reverse complement strand
ATATTATGTTATTATTTACTAGATTAATCATAATCATTGTGTCAAACAGAAATTTATATAATCAGCACATTTATTCGTCATCTATGAGAGGTGAATAACCCATTGTTATCTTTAATTCTTTTGCAGTTATCAAAATGTAAAAATTTGATGAGATGAAAATAGAGCATTTCAATATTATTGATACAAGTCATAATCCTCGATATAGACGAAAAAAATCAATCAATTTGTATCGATTTGCGCCTTTTGAAGCCTGCCGCTGTAATCGATATAAATTGTTTTGGTTTCAGTGAAAAAATCGAGGACTAAATTGCCTGATTCTCTGTGCCCATTGCCTGTATTTTTGTAGCCCCCAAAGGGTAGATGGCATTCTGCACCGATTGTTGGCCCATTTACATAGACTATTCCACATTCCGCATATGAAGTTGCCTTCAGTGCCTTGTTGATGTCTTTTGTATATATAGAGGATGAGAGTCCATAGCTTGTGCTGTTTAAAACATCCATTGCCTCATCAAGATTATTGACTGGCATTATCAGTGTTACAGGTCCAAATATTTCTTCTTGAGCGATAGTCATCTTTTTGTGTCCATTGGCAAAGATTGTTGGTTCAAAAAAATACCCTTTTTTAAGTTTTCCGCCAGTTGCTCTTTTACCGCCGCATAATAGTTTTGCTTTGTCTTTTTTTATTCCAACTTCAACATAATGAGTAATCTTTTCAAGCTGTGAGTTGTTTATGATTGGCCCTACATCGGTTTTTTTGTCCATTCCATTTCCGAGTCTCAATTTTTTGGTTTTTTCAAGGAACCGTTTTGTAAAATCCTTTAGAATGCTTTTTTCAATGATTATCCTGCTCGTTGCCGTGCATCTTTGGCCTGATGTTGCGAATGAGCCCCATAAAGCGCCTTCTACAGCCAAATCCAAATCTGCATCTTCAAGAATGATCTGTCCGTTTTTTCCTCCCATTTCAAGGGAGCATCTTTTCAGCGTTTTGCCGCATATTTCTGCAATATGGCTTCCAGTTGCCGTCGAACCGGTAAAGGAAATGAGATTGATATCAGGATGATTCACCATTGCTTCTCCGGCATCTTTACCGAAACCATATACTAAATTGACAACACCATCAGGAATACCTGCTTCCATCAAAAGTTCAACAAAGAGTCGAGCTGTTTCAGGTGTATCAGGTGCCGGCTTGAAGACCACAGTGTTGCCGCATATAAGGGCAGGGAAGATCTTCCATGCAGGTATTGCAGCCGGAAAATTCCAAGGTGTTATTATGCCTGCCACACCAACCGGTTCCCTTACCGTATATGCAGACTTGTTGCGTAATTCAGAGGGAGTTGTTATTCCGAAAAGTCTCCTTCCTTCTCCAGCCATATAAAAAGCGGTATCAATGGCTTCCTGAACATCTCCCAAAGTTTCGGTAAATATTTTTCCCATTTCTCTTGTTTCTACTTCTGCCAAGACCTCTTTTTTCTTTATTAAAAGTTCGTAAGCTTTTAGGATAATCTTTCCCCTATATGACGCCGGAGCCAGTTTCCATTTTTTGTAAGCCCTTCTTGCGGCTTTTACCGCTTTATCGACATCTATGCGGTCAGATTTGGCATAAAAGCCAATGGTATCGTCTAAGTCAGCAGGGTTTTTATTCGGAAAGTATTCTCCGCTGTGAGGAGGGGAATATTTCCCATCGATTATATTATTATGTTTTTTCATAGGACAACCCTCCTTAAATTTAACGATTTAATTTTTCTCTTTTTCAACAATTGTAAGGACATCATCGAAGATAGAAAGTGCTTCATCCGCTTCATTGCGGCTTATGATTAAGGGAGGGATGAATCTTATTGAATTTATTCCACAGCCAAGAATGACCAATCCTTTTTCAAAGCAGAGGTTTAAAACTTTTTTCCTTTCATTGATTGCCCGCGTTTTTTTCTCTCTATCTTTTACCAATTCAACGCCAATCATAAGTCCGATTCCCCTTACATCGCCTATGAGGCGGTGTCTTTCTTTGAGCTCAAAAAGTTTATTTTTCATATAAGCACCAATCTTTGCCGCATTTTCCATCAAGCCTTCTTTCAATAGTTTAATCGTGGCAAGAGAGGCTTCGCAGGCAACAGGATTTCCCCCAAAGGTGCTTGCATGACTGCCGGGAGGCCATGACATAATCTTCTTGGAAGCAACTGTTGCCGAAAGTGGAAGTCCTGATGCAATGCCTTTTGCAAGAGTAACGATATCTGGAATCGTGTTGAAATGTTCAATTGCTAAAAACTTACCTGTTCGTCCAAATCCTGATTGTACTTCGTCTGCAACGAGGAGAATACCGTATTTTTTACATAATTTCTTTAATTCAGGAAGAAATTCTGGAGGAGGCACGACATAGCCGCCTTCACCAAGAATCGGCTCAACGAATATTGCGGCAACCTCTTCAGGAGGGACTGTATGTTGAAAGAGTTCGTCCTCAATCCATTTAACACAGGCAAGACAGCAAGAGGGATATTTCAGCCCGGCAGGACATCGATAGCAGTGAGCATAGGGAATATGTGTTATGCCCGGCACAAGAGGAAAAAAGTTTTTCTTCTGCACTGATTTGCTTGCTGTAATTGAAAGTGCCCCCATCGTCCTTCCATGGAAGGCGCCAAAGAAACCGATTATCAGTTTTCTTTTGGTATAATAACGGGAAAGTTTTATGGCACATTCTATTGCTTCTGTACCGGAATTTCCAAAAAATACTCTTTTTTGATATTTTCCCGGAACAAGCTTCGTAAGCTCCTTGGCAAGGTTTAATTGGGAAGGATAATAGAAATCGGTGCCCGACATATGAATTAGTTTCTTTGACTGAAGATTGATAGCTTTCACTATATCTTTATGGCAGTGTCCAGTTATTGTTACTCCAATTCCGGAAGAAAAATCGAGAAATCTCTTGCCTTCGATATCGGTGACATATGCGCCTTTACCTTCAACGGCAATTAGGGGATATTCACGAGTATAAGAGGGAGAGATATAAAGTTTGTCTTCTTTCAAAAAAGCCCTTGCTTTTTTCCCAAGGATTCCCTTTGACTTACTATTTTTTTTCTTCATTCTCTTCCTTCCTTTTGATTGTCCCTTTTGCTTTCCAATTTTCCCATTGATAATGGTATTAAACTAAAGCCCTTAATCCCAATATTTTTTCACCAATTATCAGCTTTTGGATTTCTGAAGTCCCCTCATAGATGGTAGCGACTCGTGCATCTCTAAGGTATCTTTCTACCGGAAAGTCGCTGCAGTAGCCGTATCCTCCATGTATTTGAATTGCACTGTTTGCCGCTCGTACAGCTGATTCGCTTGCATAATATTTTGCAATCGATGTTTCCAATATGCATTCTACTTTTCTGTTTTTCAGGTCAGCCACCCTATAGACTAATAGGCGTGAAGCATCTCTTTCAACGACCATTTGGGCTATCATTTCCTGAATCAGTTGAAAAGACCCAATAGGTTTGTCAAAGGCGATTCTTTCTTTAGCATATTTTGTGCTTGCATCGATACAGCCGTTGATAATTCCTACACATCCGGCTGCAACGCTGAATCGCCCATTGTTGAGTGTTTCCATCGCAATTTTATATCCCTGACCTTCCTTTCCAAGAAGTGATTCTTCAGGAATTTTCATATCTTCAAAAGTAAGAGCGGCAGTATTGCTTGCTCGCAGTCCAAGTTTCCCTTCAATATTATAGCTGGAAAAACCTTTGTTATTTGTTTCAACCAAAAAAGCTGATATGCCCCTCTTTTTGTCCTTTTTGTCTGTTCGCGCAAAAACCAATGCAATGTCCGCTATACCTCCATTCGAAATCCACATTTTATTGCCATTTAAGATCCATTTGCCATCTTTAAATGTTGCTGTCGTTTTCTGATTCGAGGCATCGCTTCCCGTGTCAGGCTCAGTCAAGGCAAAGCATCCTATGATTTTGCCTGAGGCAAGGGCTGGTAGATACTTTTTCTTTTGTTCATCACTACCGTATTTTAGAATAGCATTAGCAACTAAGGAGATTTGCACTGACACAGTTGTGCGTACTGATGAATCAGCACGTCCTATTTCTTCAACAATCAAAGCATAACTCAAATAGTCAAGTCCTTCGCCGCCATAATCCTTTGGTATTGTCGACCCAAGAAGCCCTATATCAGCCATCTTGTTTATTATCTCTCTTGGGAAGTGCTTTTCTTCATCATTTTTCTTGGCAAAGGGCAATATTTCCTCATCGGAGAATTTTTTTGCCATTTTTTTTATAGCTTTTTGTTCTTCTGAGAATTCAAAATTCATACAATCACCTCCTTACTCATTGTTTAGATTTTTTTTTCAATTAAAGCCAGTTAATATATAT
>RFHX01000308.1 GCA_003695725.1 Candidatus Schekmanbacteria bacterium | reverse complement strand
TTCTTGTTTCTACAAAATTAAAGAAATATGAAAATTTTTTAGGGGCAAAAGCAGGAACAAAAAAATAGTGATTATCAAACTTTTGTTTTAAACACTGTAAAAGTCAGATAATTGGATAAAAAGAAAGATATCCTTCTTTTGCAAGTCTCTTGCTGATTATTACAGAACAGAAAATATTTTGTATATTCTCTGTCGGAAGTTATGTGTTGAGTGCTGCATCCACGGCAATAGAGCTGTATTTTTTTATCTTTTCTGCAAGTTCTGCATCATGTTTTTTTATTTCTTCGTAATGTTTTGAAAAGGCTGCAAATATGACATCGGCGCAGGTGCAATGATTTATCCATCCCGGGGTAGTAAAATTTTCTTCAAGTGAGAAAAGATAATCGAGCTGTTCATCAGTGAAGGTGTGAATTGCATAAGTCCTTGCAGTAGCTTCTACAACCCCCGGATGATTGAATTCGAAACAACGCTTCCAGAATTCATTGTATTCATCGAGAGAATCTCTTTTGCCTTCAAGAAATTCCTTTACAAGCTTGCTTGCTACATAACCGCACATAAGAGCACCTTGATTTTCAACTTCTTGAAAGCTTGCTGCATCGCCAAGAATAACGATTCTGCCATTTGCTGGGTTTTCAATTGGAGAATAAAAGCTCATTGCACACCCGATTTCTTCTAAAATCTTTGCGTCAGCCAACCACTCTTTTACAGGACCTTCATTTTTGAATTTCAGCAATTGCTCTTTTGGATTGATATCCATTCCTGTTGGGACACCAAATGTCAATTCCCAAACTTTGTTGTCTTTACCGAATTTCTTCATTTTTTTTGGGACCATATAGAATTGGCCTGCCGAGGTAAAGCGCTTCCCTATGAAGGCTACAAAAGCGTCAGGATATGGAAAATTAACCCCTTCCAACATAAATGAAAGAGCCAATCCTTTTGCATAAAACTTTCTTTCCTTATTCAATCCCATTCTATTGACAACATTGGAACTGACACCATCTGCGACAAATGCGAATTTAGCAGTTAAATCTTTTTCACCATTTTTATCTCTAACCTTTACTGAAACGCTGTCTTTTGCTTCTTCAGCTATGATGCCCTGAGTCGATGGCCTTATATCAACTCCTGCGCTGTCGATTTGGGAGAAGAGTTTTTTAGCAAGCGTTTCCTTATCGATTACTTTTGCTGCAGGATATGGATTGGCTTTTATAGTGAATGGATGCAGGGAAGGAGAAAAACGCATACTCCCTAAAAGGTCCACATATTCACCATCATAATCAACACTAAATCCAGTTTTTAAGAATGTGATTTTCCCATTGTCAGTTTTTAGATTTTCATCGTGGTAATTCGGTTCAAGAAGAAGCATCGAACAGCACGGCTTGGTATAAAGAGGTATATCTTTCTTTTTATCTACTATTATTACTTTCAGTCCTTCTTCTGCGGCAGTTTTTGCCGCCATTAGTCCTGCCGGCCCTCCTCCAATAATAATTAAATCTGCATCCATAGATATTCTCCACTATATTTAAGGTTTTTAATCCAAATCATCGATGTCTTCGTCTTCATCTAAGACATCAAAATCGTCATCATCGAAATCATCATCGAAATCATCATCGAAATCATCGTCGAAATCCTCATCGTAATCCTCATCAAAATCTTCTTCATCAAAATCTTCCTCATCATAATCCTCATCTTCAATATCGTCTTCAATTTCCAGTTCCTCTATTTCTTCACTGTTGCAGTATGGGCAGGCAAGGACTTCCTCTTCATCTTCAAGATAGAATTCTTTCTGACAATCAGGACAATAGAAATTCATACCTCTTTATCCTCCTAATAGAATTTTTATTCTAAATCTCAAAATGTTATTTTCTAGATATTTATCATAATCAGTTTTTAAATTTGTCAATACTATTTTTTAATTCCTTTTAACTTGTCTTGGAGGCATATGAATAGCTTTTCCATTAATAGCAAGCGCCGCTTCCTTGATTGCTTCGGAAAGTGTTGGGTGGGCATGAATTGCTCCTCCAATATCAGATGATTTCAATCCTTCCTTTATTGCTATAACACCTACTGCAATTAATTCTGTCGCTTCTGCACCCACGATTGAAACTCCAATGATTCTATCATCAGCAGCGCTGGAGATAATCTTGACAAAACCATCCCGCTCAACCATTGTTGCGGCTTTGCCTGATGCTGAAAATGGAAATTTCCCAACTTTTATCTCTATGCCTTGCTTTTGCGCTTCATCTTCACAAATTCCTGCACAAGCAACTTCAGGCAAAGTATAAATGCATCGTGGAATATGGTCATACCTCATAGATATGTCTTTCCCTGCAGCATTTTCGACTGCCACAATACCTTCTTCCATTGCTACATGGGCTAGCATAAAGCCACCAACTGCATCGCCTATAGCATAGATTCCTGCTGTTGAAGTTTCCATTTTTTCATTGACTTTGATAGCCGCGCCTGAAGTTTCAATTCCAACATTTTCTAACTTTAGCTTTGAAGTATTTGGTGTGCGTCCAACTCCGATTAGGACTAAATTCGACTCCAAAGAATTTGCGCTGCCTTCATTGTCTTCGAATTTTGTTATTGCCTTTTCTCCGCTCTTTTCAATGGATATAACTTTTACACCTGTATGAATTTTGATGCCTAAGCGAGTCAATGATGCGGCAAGCGCTTGGGATACATCGGAATCTTCATTTGCAATTATGCGTGGTAATAATTCCACTATTTCAACATCGCTTCCTAAACATCTATAAATATATGCCATCTCAACGCCAATTACTCCTCCGCCAACTATTACCAGCTTCTCTGGAATGGATTCCAGTTCAAGTGCTGTATCGCTATCTATAACGCAATCTAAATCTATTCCCGGAATATTCAATTTTGTAGGTATCGAACCTGATGCAATTATTATTTTTTCTGCCTTTATTTGTTTATTCCCTTCAGGTGTGATTACTTCTATTGTTGACGCATCTCTAAAACTGCCGACACCTTTGATTAGTTCAATACCATTGCCTTTTAGAAGCGCTTTGACTCCACCTGTCAGCGTTTTTATTACAGTGTTTTTGCGCGTCCTCAGCTTCTCCAAATTGATTTCTGGAGGGGAAAAATCAATTCCATATAGTGCGGCTTTTTTCCCTATCGATGCTAATTCACCTGCTTTGATTAGTGTTTTAGTAGGGATGCATCCTCTTAGTAGACATGTTCCTCCCACTTCGTCACCTTCTATAAGCACCACCTTTTTGCCAAGCTGAGCGCCCCTGATTGCAGAAACATATCCTCCGGGGCCTCCTCCTATAATAGCTATATCATAAGTAGTTTCTGGCATTGAAAATATCTCCTTTTTCTACAGTTTAATTACAATGGTAAAAGTATTTTCTTTCTGAATTTCCTAATATGTAAAAAAGATTTTTGTCAACACTAAAATTCTTGATTAAATAAGAAAGAAAAGAATTTCCTATTTTTTTATTGAGAAATACTATTTTCTTTCTGATATATGTTTTTTTAACAAATTAACACTCTATGGTATTTAGCTTTTTATGGATTTTATAGTTTGTGTTATGTATCATTAAATTTAATAAGGCAAAAACCTCTATGGAAAGGATCAAAATTATAAAAGCAAAATATTTAGGATTCTGCGAAGGAGTGCGTCGTGCAATTGAGCTTACGGAAAAGGCAATCGCAGATGGAAGAAAGAATATTACAGTTGTAGGTGATTTAATACACAACAGGCAAGTTATTTCAAAGCTTCGTGCAAGAGGCGTTCAAATGGTTGAATCAATAAGTGAGATAAGAGAAGGTTCGACTCTTGTTGTTAGGTCGCATGGACTTCCCAGAGGTTGGATCGATGAGGCAAAGAGAAAAGGAGTTGAAATAATTGATGCCACCTGTGAAAAGGTGAAAAAACTACATCATCTTGCGGAAATGATGATTGAAAATGGATATCAGGTAATTCTAATCGGAGATCATAATCATGCGGAAGTTGAAACAGTTGTGGAAAGCGTCAGAGGTGATATCATCGTTATTGCTTCTCCTGAGGAATGTGAAAAAAACAGTTTCAAGAAGAAACTTGGAGTAATTGCACAGACGACGCAAAGTCTTGAGAATTTTTCTGCCATTTTAGAGAAACTTCTTGAAAAAGCATATGAATTAAAGATTTTTAACACGATTTGTTATGCAAGCATTATGAGACAGAAGGCGGCTTCACAGTTGAGCAAAGAAGTTGATTTGATGTTTGTGATTGGAGGCAAACACAGCGCAAATACTTGCCGTCTTGCTGCAATCTGCAGGAAAAATGTTAAAACGATGCATATCGAAACTAAGGATGAAATTACCTCTGAAATGTTGAAGGGAGTAAAAAAAATAGGTATAACTGCCGGTGCATCGACACCGGATTGGATAATAGAAGAAGTTGAACAAAAGATTGCCGAAATGTAAAATAAATTGTAGTCAATATTTTTTAAACAAGGACTTTTATGAAATTTTTGATTTTTCTGTTGGATATTTACGGATATCTAATTATTGCGTCTGCTGTATTGTCGTGGATCAATGTCGATCCGCGAAATCCTGCTGTAAAGTTTGTCTATTCGGCAACGGAGCCTGTTTTAATGCCATTGCGAAAACTTATTCCTCCTATAGCAAATATAGATTTTTCTCCTTTTGCAGCGTTTATTCTACTGCAATTTTTAATAAAGATACTCTCAGGCCTATAAATTTTTTTAAACCTCTTTTTTAGGCTTTTTGTTTCAAGAAATCTCCTTTTCAAACCAGTCAATTAATTTGATGAGAGATTCTACTGCTGTTTCGAATATCTCCTTCCCTTTTTGAGAAGAAGCGTTTGTTGGGTCTCCCATTATTCCTGACGGGAAATAGGTTTCTGCATTTGCAATTATAAGAGGATCTGGAAATTTCGGGTTTGATGGAGGCGGAAGATTGTCCTTTTTGACAATTCCATTTTCAATATACATCATCAAGGAAGTTTCGACAAAGCCGGCGTGCTTGTCACCGGGAGGAAAACTTTTCAGCAATTCATCATTTTGATTTATCAATACGAGGTCTGCAATAGATGTTGCTATGACCATCATAGAAGATTCTCTTGCAAATCTCTTTGCTGCTACGCGCAGGGCAGTCATATGGTCTGAACCGGCATGACCAGAAATTATAATAGCTTTTGAAACTTCGTTCCTATCAAGTTCACAGAGAAGTTCATAAGTTAAATTCTCAAGAATGTTGAATGAGATAGTGATG
Source organism: Candidatus Schekmanbacteria bacterium (assembly GCA_003695725.1). NCBI lineage: Bacteria > Candidatus Schekmaniibacteriota > Candidatus Schekmanbacteria bacterium. The sequence continues at coordinate 283 of RFHX01000308.1, read as the reverse complement.
GTGCCGGGAAAATTTCTCGTTGAGGAGCATAAACCATAATTTACAGTTGGAGCCACAATAAAATCTCTTTTTGAGTGAGCCGACTCTATTATTTTTTCTATTTGGATTGTATCGGTCCCTAAAGGAAGATGGGGCCCGTGTTCTTCTGCTACACCATAGGGGAGAAGAACAATTTTTCCTTTACTTATTTCTTCTTTGAAATCTTCCATTGACATTCTGTTGAGATACATTGCTTACCTCCTCTTTGAGAAAATCATTTTTTTAAGATTATTAAAATTATATC
>RFHX01000307.1 GCA_003695725.1 Candidatus Schekmanbacteria bacterium | reverse complement strand
GTCTTAAATGTATAAAAAACTGATTAATCCCAGAAGCAACTATGGTAAATGGGGGAATTTGAGAATTTTTTATATAATTCCAGCCATCATCTATTTTTTTCTTCTAATGGGGAATATTGCTATTGCACAAGAGAGAATTATAGATATTGAGGTTAGAGGCAACAAAAGGATAGAAGCATCTACGATTCTTTCAAATATAAGTACGAGGAAAGGGGAGTTTTTATCACAATCAAAGGTTAGCAGGGACATAAAACGGATTTTTTCACTTGGTTTTTTTAATGATGTTAGAGTTGAAAAAGAAGAAGTCCCCGGCGGTATCAAGTTGATATATATAGTTGATGAAAAGCCAACCATAAAAGGCGTTTATTTTGAGGGAAATAAGGTCCTCGATAGTGAAAAATTAAGGTCAGAATCGACTCTTCTACCGGACAGCATCCTCAACCGTAATGAAATTAACAACACAATAAATAAAATTCGTGCAAAATATCAAGAGGAAGGATACTACCTTGTTGATATCTCCTACCGATTGAGGCCCTTGCCAAGAAATTCTGTTGATGTTGTATTTAGAATAAAGGAAGGAAAGAAGGTAGTTCTTAAAAAGATTTATTTTGAAGGCAACAAGTCATTTTCAGATGACCTATTGAAGAAAATTATGAAGACAAAGGAAGATTGGCTTTTTGGCTGGGCAACGCAAGCAGGAGATTTTAAAGAGGAAGAATTTAAAACTGATATGCAACGCCTTGATTCCTTCTATCAGGACAATGGATTCATCGAAGTGGAAATAGGTGACCCAAAGGTAGAAATGAATGCCGACAGGACAAAGATTTATATCACTATACCTATAAAAGAGGGTAGACAATTCAGAATTGGAAATTTGGAATTCGAGGGGAATACACTTCTTTCTGATAAACAGGTTGCTGATATCTTTGGATTGAGAGAAGGCTCTGTCTTTAGCAGGGGCAGGCTTGAAAAGGGGTTGGCAGATTTGAGTGATTTCTATGCTCAAAAGGGATACCTCTTTTCAGATATTGCACCTATTAGAAAATATCGAGAAAAAGAGCCGGTTGTGGACCTAAAAATATCAATAGACAAGGGAGAAAAATTCTATATTGGACAAATAGAGATAACAGGAAATACCAAAACTTTGGACAAAGTTATAAGAAGGGAGCTTCTTATTAGAGAAGGCGACCAAGCAAGCAGTTTGAAGTTAAGAAGAAGTAAGGATGATGTTTTTAAACTTGGCTATTTTGGGGATATAAAAATAAAAACTAAAAGGGGTGAAAAAAGAAACCTTATCGATGTTGAAATAAATGTTGAAGAAAAACCAACTGGGACTTTGACCTTTGGTGGCGGATTTAGTTCTGCAGAAAAACTCGTGGGAATCGTCAGTGTTTCTGAAGAGAATCTCTTTGGGCGGGGATGGCAAGCTGCTGTTTCAGGACAGTTTAGCACAAGAACCACTGAATTTGACCTTTCCTTTGTTGATCCCTATTTTCTTGACCGATATGTATCTGCAGGATTTGACCTTTACAATTCAAGAACTGAGGATTTCTCAGAAGAGTTTTGGAGAAAACAGACAGGGTTTAGATTAAAGTTTGGATGGCGTTTGTTTGAAAGAGTTTGGATGCTGGTTGCTCCCCGAACACAAAGAGATGAGATATCAAGTATTGATTTTAAGTATTATTTTAGAAGAGGCAAAAAGAGAGAAAGGAATACGGAATTTTATAAAGATTTAAAAGATTTGGAAGGAAGCAATACACAAAACAGCATCTATTTCAGTATCTATAGAAAAACCTACAATCACCCTGTTTTCCCAACTAAGGGCTCTAATATAGAGCTTTCATATGAACCTGCAGGAGGTCCCTTAGGAGGAGATATCAGTTATTATCGTATAATTTTAGATACAAGTTATTATCATCCATGGAAATGGGGCACAGCTTTCCATATAAGGGGATTGCTTGGGTATGTAGATGACTTCTCCGGTGATAGAGTTCCTACCTATGAAAAATTCAAACTGGGAGGTTCAAGAACAATAAGAGGTTATGATAATGAAGATATAGGGCCCAAGGACAGATTTGACAATAATGTTGGAGGAAATAAAGAATTTGTGTTAAATCTTGAATATATTGTGCCAATACTGCCAAACCAGTTTCAACTTGTTGCATTTTATGATATGGGAGATGCTGTAAAAAATAGTGAACAATTTTCAATTTCTGATATGAAGAAGAGTGTTGGAATTGGAGCCCGGCTTTTTCTCCCAATAGGTCCTGTAAGACTTGATTTAGGATATAAACTTGATAAAGAAAAGGGGGAATCGGCTACACAATTTCACTTTGGTGTTGGAGGACAGTTTTTCTAATTAAAAAGGGGGTTTTTATTTTATGAAGAAAAAATTAGTTTCACTTATGGTTTGCATTTTAATGTTGGGAGTTTCTTTTCTGACATTTGCAGAAACGAGAGTTGCAGTAGTGGACCTTCAAAGTGTGTTGAATAATTCAAAGAAAGGCAAAGAAGCAATAAAGATGCTGGAAAATGAATTTGAAGAAAAGAAAAAAGAACTTGATAAGAAGGAGCAGGAATTGAAAGCTTTGCAGGATGAAATAACAAAGCGCGCCGCCTTCTGGTCTGACAAAATAAAAGCTGAAAAGGAGGAAGAGTTCAACAAAAAGTTGAAAGATTGGAGGAGAATGCAGGTTGATTTGAAGGATGAATTTGAAAGAAAAAATAAAAACTATACTGACAAAATCCTGATGGATATAATTGAATTGGTAAAAGAAGTTGGCAAAAATGACGGCTATGATGTAATTATCGAGAAGCAAAATGCTATTTATGTAGCGGATGTTGCTGACCTTACTCCAAGAATAATTCAACTTTATGACAGCTTGAATGCTCAGGGAAGCAAATAAAAGCGATAACGCTTATTTCTGGAGGTTATAATGTGAAAACAGTAAAGGAAATTGCTGATTTTCTTGGTGGTGAATTGAAAGGCAGTCCGAATGATAAAATAACCAATGTGTCTGGAATCGAAGATGCAGATGAAGGTGATATAACATTCATTGCTGCAAAAAAATTCATAGAGGCAGCAAAAAAAACTTCGGCAACTGCGGTTATAACACCTGTTGAAATTCCTGAATGCAGTGCTTCTCAAATCATCGTTAAGAATCCTTATTTGTCTTTTGCACGGGTAGTTGAGCTTTTTAAGGGGAAAAAGAGAGCTGTCATTGGAATTGATAGTCGAGCATCGATTGGTGAAAATGTCAAATTAGGAAAGGATGTTTCAATTTATCCTTATGCTGTAATTGAGGACAATGTTGAAATTGGAGATAGAGTTAGAATATATCCTGGTGTTTATATTGGCAGCAATTCAAAAATAGGCGAAGACTCTACAATATATTCAAACACTTCAATTAGAGAAGAAACGATAATTGGCAACAGGGTTACTATTCATTCGAATACCTCAATAGGCGGCGATGGTTTTGGATATGTGCAGGAAGATGGCAAGCATATCAAGATTCCGCAGGTTGGAAATGTTATAATAGAAGATGATGTTGAAATTGGTTCAAATGTATGTATAGACAGAGCAACTCTTGGAGTGACGATTATCAGAGAAGGGACCAAGATAGACAACCATGTCCAAATTGCCCATAATGTAGAAATTGGAAAGAATGTCATTCTTGTTTCGCAAGTAGGTATATCAGGAAGCTGTAAAATCGGCGACAATGTTATGTTGGCTGGACAGGTTGGCATCGCCGACCATGTACGTATTGGTGACAACACTATGGTAGGAGCAAAATCGGGAATAGGAAGAAATATACCGGCTAATTCAATGGTCAGCGGAGCTCCTGCTTTTGACCATAGAAAGTGGAGAAGGACACAGGCATGTCTGCCTAAACTTCCTGATTTATTCAAAAGGATACGAGAGCTTGAGAAAAAAATCTCGAGGCTTGAAAAGGAAAAATAATTTTTTAGGTAGGAGATGAGTAATATGTTCAATATTGATAGAATTTTAAAACTTCTTCCCCACCGTTATCCTTTTCTAATGGTAGACAAGATTTTGGAATTTGAGAAAGAAAAGAGAATGGTGGGAATAAAAAATGTGACTTTCAATGAACCGTATTTTTTAGGGCATTTTGGCGAATATCCAGTTATGCCGGGAGTGATGATAGTAGAGGCACTTGCTCAACTTGGATGTATTTTACTCCTGCAAAGCACAGAGGAATATCAAAAAATTGTTTATTTCAGGAGTATCGACAAGGTAAAATTCAGAAAAAAGGTAAGGCCCGGCGATGTACTGAAGATGGAAGTCATTGTAACAAACCGCCGCGGACCGCTATGGAAGGTAGTAGCAAAAGCATTTGTTGATGATGAAGTGGTAACTGAGGGCGAATTACAGGCATTTGTGTCTGATGAGAATCTCGATGATCTAAAAAAGTCTAAATAGAAGATGATACATAAAACAGCAGTAATCGAGGAAGGTGCAGTTATTGGAGATGATGTCTCAATTGGTCCCTTTTCGGTAATTGGAAAAGATGTGCAAATTGGAGATGGAACAGTCATTTCTTCAAATGTGAGAATTGAAGGATGGACAAAGATTGGAAAGGAGTGCAGAATTGAGGCAGGTGCAATTATAGGAGGGCCGCCTCAGGATTTCAAATACAAAGGGCAAAAGTCTTTTGTCATTATTGGAGACAATGTAAAAATCAGAGAATATGTTACAATACATCGTTCATCGAAAGAAGGAGGCGCAACAACGGTTGGAAGTGGCTCTATGATTATGGCTTATTCTCATATTGCTCATGATTGTCAAATAGGAAATGATGTTGTAATTACAAATTATGCCGGTTTGTCAGGGCATGTGCAGGTGGAAGATAAAGCCATTATTTCAGGTTTCGTCGGAATACATCAGTTTTGCAGAATAGGGAAGCTTGCATTGGTTAGGGGGTTTTCAGGACTTTCGAAGGATATTGCCCCTTTTACTATTGTTTGGGGAATTACAACAGTCCCCTATGGTTTGAATGTTGTAGGATTGAGAAGAAGTGGAATAAAAGGTGAAAGCTTGGAAGAATTGAAAAAAATGTATAAGATATTTTTCCAATCAGGGCTTTCTACAGAAGATGCGCTTGTAAAGATTAATGAAGAAGTTGAGCAAACAGAGGAAGTTAAACATTTTATTGATTTTGTCAGAAGTTCAAAGCGCGGAGTTTGTAAAAGAGAAAAGACAGAAGGAGATATATTTTGAGTAAGTTAAAGGCAGGAGTGATTGGCACAGGCCATATGGGGCATTACCATGTAAATGTATATGCCGAACAGCTTAACAATGTGTATTTTCATGGTATTGCTGATATTGATTCCAAAAAAGTTGAAGAACTATCAGAAAAATATCAAATAAAGGGCTATCTTGATTACCATAAGCTTTTGAAGAATGTTGATATCGTAAGCTTGGCTGTGCCTACTAAGCTGCACTATGAGATAGCAAAGGACTGCCTTGAAGCAGGTGTCCATGTATTGGTTGAAAAGCCATTTACTACAGATTACAGTCAAGCAGAGGAGCTTTTCGACATAGCAAAAAGGAAAAACTTGATTTTGCAGGTAGGCCATGTGGAAAGATTCAATGGTGCGGTACAGGAACTTAAAAAGATTGTAAAAGACCCCTATCTTATGGAAAGCAGAAGAATAGGTCCCTTTATCACAAGAGCAAAAGATGACAATGTGATAATGGACTTGATGATACATGATTTAGACATAATCTTGAATCTTTTGGATGAACAGCCGGAAAATTATTCTGCTTTTGGAAAAAAAATATGTTCGGGGAAGGTTGATGTAGCTAGTGTCCAACTGAAATTCAAAAGCGGTTGTATTGCCACTGTGGTGGCAAGCAGGGTTTCAGAGAATAAGCTTCGCACTTTGGCAATTACTCAGAAGGATGCTTATATATTTCTAGATTATACTGACCAAGACATACATATTCACCGTCGTGCCGATTCAGGTTACTTTGTTAGCCGTGAGGAAATTCGTTACAAACAGGAGTCTTTTATCGAAAGGATATTCGTGTACAAGGATAATCCCTTGAAATTGCAGATTAAACATTTTATCGACTGTGTCAGTGGAGATGGAAAAAGGATGTATTCCGAAGAAGATGAATTAAGGTCACTCAAACTTGCCCTTAATATTTTATCAAGTATTAAAGAGAATTGAGCATTTCATTTCTTAGAAATTCAAGTTATGACGAATAACGAAAAAAAATCCCTCCTAATAGTTTCTGGCGACCATTCGGCTGATATGTATGTTTCAAATATTATTAAAGAACTGAAAAAGTCTGCACCTGATTTAAGGATAGCAGGCACCGGCGGTGATAAAATGAAAGAAGCAGGAATGGAGCTATTGTGGCATCTCAACGATATGTCTGTAATAGGATTATGGGAAGCTATATATAAAGCGAATGTAATAAAAAAAGTAAGAAAATCACTTCTTGATTTCATCAGTAGAAATAATGTTTGTGCGGCTATGCTTGTAGATTATCCCGGCTTCAATCTTTATTTTGCAAATCTTTTGAAAAAGATGAATATTCCGGTTATTTATTTCATAAGTCCTCAGGTTTGGGCATGGAGAAGCGGACGAATTAAAAAAATAAAAGAACGGGTTGATAAGATTCTTGTAATACTTCCTTTCGAAGAAGCCATTTATAGGAGAGCAGGAGTCGACACTGAATTTGTAGGACATCCCCTTCTCGAGATAATGAGCGGCGAATCCTCAGCAGAGAGGAAGGGTTCAATCAGAAATAATGATGGTAATTACCGCATTGCTCTTTTGCCGGGAAGTAGAAAAAAGGAGATTGAGTACCTAATAAAAGATATGATAGGTGCGGCTGAGATAGTTTCTCAGCGGATGGAAAATGTATCTTTTATCTTGCCTCTTGCACCAGGAATTGACAGGCAGATCATTGAAAAAAATTTAGCGGGTAAGGAGATTTCTTTGGAAATTGTAAATGGTCAGGCGAGAGAGATTCTTAAATCCTCTGATTTTGCTGTAATCTGTTCAGGCACTGCCACATTGGAAGCTGCAATAACTGAAACCCCCTTTATTATTGTCTATAGATTATCAAAAATGACAGAGATATTGGGAAAAAGATTGTTAAAGATAAAGAATTGGGGATTGGTTAACATCATTGCTGGGGCAGAAGTAGTGCCGGAGCTTCAGCAGGAAGAAGTGAATCCTGAAAACATTGCTTCATTCATCCTTGAATCTTTGAAATCTGAGGAGAGATTGAATGAGACAAAAAGAAATCTTTTTGAATTGAAGAAGATGCTTGGAAGCGCAGATGTATCAAAGCGGGTTTCAGAAATTCTTCTTCAATATGTCTGAATTCAATCACAAGAGAGATATTCATAGAAATGTCAGATTTTGGATTTAAAGAAAAATCTATTTTATTTTTGATTAAAACATTTGGAATTCCTTTAGTAAGAATTCTTTTCAATAGTTATGAAGTGCATTCAGAGGGGGCTGAAACTGTATTAAAGTTTATGGAAGAAAGAAAGTCATTCATATGTGCTTTTTGGCATCAAAGACTATTTCTTGTAACAGGATATTTTAGAGATACAGGTGGCTCTCCTCTTGTTAGTATGAGTAAAGAAGGTGAGTATATAACAGCTACATTAAAGGCATTAGGATTTAATCCCGTTAGAGGGTCAACATCGAGAAGAAGTTATGAATCCTTTCGTGAACTTTATTCCATATTGGATAAAGGGACACAAATTGGTATAACACCTGATGGACCGAGAGGACCATCAAGAATAGTGCAGAAGGGAGTACTTTACCTTGCAAAATACTCCGGGCGGCCAATTATACCTGTCGGAGCAAGTGCTGATAAATTCTGGATTTTTAACAGCTGGGATAGATTTATTGTTCCTAAATTCTCGAGCAAGGTTTTCTTTGAATTTGGCAATCCGATTTATGTTGGAAGGGATGCAAGTGATGATGAAATGGAAATAAAGCGAAAGGAACTAAAGCAAGAACTCGATACATTATGTGTTAAAGCAGATAAATCGGCAGGACACGAACCTCTTCCCCAGTCAAGGTATGAAAATAGGTAGAGGTCGAATACAGATGAATGAAAAGTCTGACAAGGGTATTTCCTTGAGAACTTTTTTGGAAATAAGCCTTAGTTTGGCAATTTCCATAGGAATGTTTGATATAACCTTTGGCTTTATGTCGAAGCCTGAAGGGCATTTGTTAAACGATTTTTTATTTATTCTTGCATCATCAACTGCAGCGGCAATCCTTTTTTTCTTTCTCTATTGCATATTTTTTTTCATCATATGGAAGATAAAAAAAGCACTGCACCTTTCCTCATTAGCTCTTGCTATATCGATTGCTGTTTTTATTGCTGTATTTTATTCTTTTCTTTTATGCTTTAGAATTACTACTTTTCACGCATTATCTAAGAATCCAACTGCATTTTTCTTATTTTTTATTATTTCATTTTTTATATCCCTGTTTTCTTATTTTGCCGTAAAGATGCTGACGGGAGATACTAAAAT
>RFHX01000306.1 GCA_003695725.1 Candidatus Schekmanbacteria bacterium | reverse complement strand
TTAGAAATGATTTATCTATGAAATAGTTTCGTATGCTGAAAGAGTTGAAAGCCAAAATGAGAATGAGAATAAAAGCAAATGCGAATTTTTTTGATTTATCCAACCTGCAAGAAATAATGATTGTATATATAGGAAATATATAAAAACAACGGGAAGCAAAAAAAATGAAAGAATGTCCTTTTGTAATAAAAGAGAATAGAAACAGTGTAATCAGGTAAGGCATCAGAAAATGAATGATGAGAAAATTCAAAATTCTTTTCTTTTCTTTTTTCAATAGCAGGATTCCGGAGATAAAGAGTGTTGAATTAATTAGAAAAAGGAAGATGCCTTCTATTTTCCAAGGAAATGTTGTTCCACCTGCTGAAAATTCATAAAAAAGATCCAGTGATGATGTCAAGATGCCTATGAATGATTCTGAGATATCAGCAGGTATATCTTTTTTGAATCGATTTAGTTGATTAATTGCAGGATAACAGAAAAGGACTATAAGAAGGAACAAAATTACTTGAATTAACAGCCAGTTTTTAAGAGTTTTCTTGTTTTGCCTGAGAAAAAAGAAATATAGGTTTTGTGCAGCCACGACTGAAATAGCCGGATAAAAGGAAGAGACTAAAGCAGCTGAAGAGATGATATAAAATATTGTATAAATCGTTTTCCCTTCATTTTCGAGAAGTTGAAAAAATAGGTAGCAATTTAATAGGAAAAGCATTCCGACAAAGGAATAGTAGCGTGCCATCCTTGCATAGAGAATAAAAAACGGAGATAGTGAAGTCAGCATAACGGATAAAAGTGCTATTCTTTCAGATAGAATTTTTGCTGTAAGCAGATAGAGAAGAATCAGCATTAAAATTGCGCTGAAAACTGAAAAAAGGCGCATAGAAAAATCATTTATTCCTGTTAATTTCATCCATTTGCCGAGAAGATAAAAATAGAGTGGAGGGTGGACATCCTTTTTTACGAAGTTGGCTAATTCTGAGTATGAATTGATGGCTTTTTTGCCTGCAATGAGGGAAAATAGTTCGTCTGCCCATAAACTTTTTTTATCAAGCTGATATGACAGAAGTAGTGAAGATAAAAAAATGATACCTATAAGAAGTAAAAAAATGTTAGTTTTCTTTTTTATCATCTGGAATTTTGATTTAAATAAAAATTATCTTCACAATAATTACAGGCAATTGATAATAAGTAAATATCATTTTGGAGAAAAATGGAGTGAATAATAACGAGAAAAAAAGTGTAGTATTATGGGAGGCATTATCGGAGATTGCCGGCGGACAAAGGGTTTGTCTCGATGTTTTGAGAGCATTGAGAGAAGATTTCAATATATATGTCTTTGGTCCTGCGCGCGGTAGATTTTCAGAGGCAGTTGAAAGAGAAGGAGGCTTTTTTTATGAATTGCCCTTTCAGTCCTATTCCTTGATTAGGAAGAATGCCAGTGACCTCATTAAATTTGCTATGGATACGCCAAGGGTTATTAAGAATGCTTCTGAAATTATTAAAAAAATAAATGCATCAGTTATTTATGCAAGTAGTACGAGAGTTTTTCCTTGGTCTGCTTTGGCAGGCGAGAAAACATCTGTTCCAGTAATTTGGCACATTCATAATATGCTTGCAGATTGGAAGACAAAAGCGCTTATTAGATATTTTTCCAAGAAGAATAGCGTGAAGATTATTTTGTCAGATTCATCGGCAACGGGCGCTCAATATGGAAGATTACCAAAAGCTATTACCACAATTTATAATGGAGTTGACCTTTCAAGATTTTATCCGAATGACGCCTTCAGGAGAGAGATGAGGAGTGAATTTCAAATACCTGAAGATGCAGTTGTTGCTGGGACAATAAGCGACCTTATACCTCATAAAGGGCAGAAGACATTTATAGAGGCAATGGCACAGGTTCTAAAGGAAAGTAAAAATGTATATGGGTTGATTGTTGGAAGGGCAAGAGAAGGGTTTGAATGGTATGAAAAAGAACTGAGAGAGATAGTCGCGAACAAAGGAATCGAGAAACAGATAATCTTTACAGGATTTAGAAAAGATATTGAAAAGATTCTCAATGGAATGGATATTTTGGTCGTGCCTTCCTATTCTTCTGAATCATTTCCCTTAATTATCCTTGAAGGACTTGCCTGTGGTACATCTATTCTTGCTTCAGCTTTTAGCGGGATGCTTGAAGTTGTGGAGGAAGGGATAAACGGCTTTCTTTTTCCTATTTCAGACTGCAATAAACTTGCAACTAATATCTTGCTTTTTGCCAAAAACCGCAAGATGTTAAAAGAGACAAAAGATAACTGTGTGAAGATTGCCAAGGAAAAATATGATATGAATATTTTTAATGGTAAAATCAAAGAATTGTTTCTTTCGATAACTGATTAATTAAAAATTCCAAAATTAATATCAAAATATGAAAATATGCTCTCCTTCTATGGGAATATCTCCCGAATCGGATTTAGGCGGAGAAGTTTATGAAAGAGAGCTTATGTTGAGACTTCCAGAATCTGGCGCCGAATTGGGCATCATTCTGCCAAAGGAAAGCAAATTACCACAGGGATTGAAATATGATTACATCTATAACCTTCCTCTTAAAAGACATCTTAGGTGGTTCGTTTCAAATCCTCTTTTTTTCTTATATCTAAGAAAAATTTTACAGAAGGAGAAGGTAGATTTGTTGAGGATACATTCACTGCGTTTTACAGGTCCAGCTGTGATTATGGCAAAGAAAATTGTTGGTAAAAATATCCCTGTTGTAGCGCATCATCATCATATCGACCCTGAAGTGATGAATTTTTTTGTGGATTCGAAGATTGCACCGCTCGTTGACAAGATAATAACAGTCAGTAATTTTTCTAAACTTCAGCTGATGAAGAAGTGGAAGATAGAAGAAGAGAAGATTGAAGTAGTATATGATGGTGTAAGTGAAAAATTTAAACCGGAAGACAAGCCAAAGTCTTTAGAAAAGAGGTATAATGCTAATGGGAAAAAGGTTCTCTTGTATCTCGGTTCTCTGCAAAGAAGGAAGAATCTTTTTTTTCTCCTTGAATGTCTTGAAGGGTTGTCTGAACGAAATTCAAATGATTGGCTCTGTTTGATTGCGGGGAAGGGGAAGGATTTTAAAAAACTAGTGAAATTTTCAGAGAAATTGGGTTTGGGCAATCGAGTCAAATTTTGTGGATATGTTTCTGAGAATGAAAAAGTTTCTTTTTTGAATTTGTGCGATATTTTCCTTTTCCCTTCCAAGCTGGAAGGTTTTGGAATGGCGGCAGTGGAAGCTATGGCTTGCGCGAAACCCGTAGTGGCATTGAATACGGCTTCACTTCCTGAGATTGTGATAGACGGCAAAACAGGATATCTTGTAACACCAGAAGACAAGTATAGTTTTATACAGCGCCTCATAGAGTTGATTGAAGATACTGATAAGTCAAAAAAAATGGGATTTGAAGCGGCTAATTATGTGCGAAAAAAATTCAGTTGGGATAAATGCGCCAAATCTGTAATGGGCATTTACGAAGAGGTGTTAAATAAATATAAATGAATGGGTTTTCAAAAAGCTTGAAGATTCTTTTTGTTAATGAATATTTTTATCCTTTTGAACCGGGAGGCGCAGAAAAGAGTGCCTATCTTTTAGCAAAAGGTCTTACAGAGAGAGGGCATAAGGTTTATGTGCTGACACCCAATTATGGAGCTAAGAAAGCAGAATCTATCGATGGTATAAGAGTAGTTCGTTATCCCTTTCCAAAAAAGATTGAAAGTGGGGAAAGACTTCGAGGAATTTATACGATCACACCATTGTTTGATATATATATGCTATACAATTTGAATAAGGTGATAAAGGATATTCAACCTGATATTATACATTCGCAAAATTCCTTATCGCTCTATGCATCTGTAAAAGCAGGGAAGAGAAACAGAATCCCTGTTGTCCATACTATTAGGGATTATGACCTATTGTGTCCGTCGGCTTCCTGTTTAATGGACGATGAAAAAATTCCTGCTTGGTGCGGCAGAAAAATGCTGTGGAAGAGATGTTCACTTTTAGTGATGCCGCCAAATGAAAAACTTGCTTTTTTCAAGAAGCTAAGGATTAGGTTTAATCATCAAGTGCATTTTTCAACAGCAAAGATTAGGAATAGAAAGATTAAAGATTTAAGCTGTGCCTTTTTTGTAAGTAGAGCAATTCAGAATATTTATTTCAGTAAATTACAGCTTGAAAATCTTAAATCAGAAATTGTTTATAATCTCTCCGGAATGAATTTTGAAAAAAATGAAGAAGATATAGAGAAACTCAAAGAGAAGTATGCATTGGAAGATAAAAAACTTATCTTAATTCCCGGCAATATAACTTACAAAAAAGGTTCATCAATAGCATTGAATACTGCTAAAAAGATTTCTATGAAAAGAAAGGATATTAAATTTATTTTTGCTGGAAGAAAGGAAATGCAAATTGAAGAAGATACCGAAGGCATTGTCTTTACAGGTTATCTTCCTTTTGAGGAATTAGTTGATTTATATCATCTTTCTTACCTTGTAGTATGTCCATCTATATATCAGGAGCCCTTTGGAAGAACAGCAGTAGAAGCTATGTCTTGCGCTGTGCCCGTTGTTGCGTCGAATGTTGGAGGATATAGGGAAATAATAGAAGATGGAGTAAATGGGATACTTTTTGAAAGAAGAAATGAAGATGAACTTTTCAATATTCTCATAAAATTAATCGATGATGCAGATTTGAGAAACAGGTTGGCAGAGGAATGTAAAAGAAGAATTTATGAAAAATTTTCATCTGATAGTTTGATAAATAAAACAATAGAGCTCTATCAATCCCTTCTGTCTGAGACAAATCAACGATAAATATTGCTCTTGAATATTTTTTCTCTAATAAATTTTTTTATGGGCAGTGGAAGTAGATAAGCGATTAGAGGTTTAAGTAGATGTCTATATGCAGAGATTGGATATAATCCCTTTTTTATATATTTGCGTCTGATCTCAATTCCTTTTATAAGCAATTCATTATTGGATTCAACACTCAAGTTATCCTTATGAAAACGTCTTTTGACTAAGGGCTCTTCCAAGTTTTCCATTTTACATTTAGTTGACATTCTAAACCACAAGTCCCAATCTTCCACTGTTTGCCTAATCGATTCATCATAATATCCTGCCTTTTCAAAGGCGCTTCTTTTCATCATTATAGTTGAATGAAAGAAGGGGTTTGACCGTATGAGCTCTTTTTTTATTTCATAGTCTTTTAATGGTAGTTTTCTAATAGCCAAGAATTTTCCAACTTCATCTATTTCTACGACTGCGCTTCCAAGAATATCAATTTCAGGGTTGTCGATTAAGTGTTTAATTTGTTTTTCAAATCTGTCAGGCATAGAGATATCGTCTGCGTCCATTCTTGCAATATATTCTCCTGAAGATTTTTCAATCCCCCTATTTAAAGCAAAGGAAAGCCCTCTATTATTCTTAAATGTCATCAGCTTTATTCTTGAATCATCATATGACTCTATAATCTTTTCACTGTTGTCGGAAGAGCCGTCATTCACGATGATAAATTCAAAATCTCGAAATGTCTGGTTAAGGATGCTTTCTATTGCTTCTGCGAGGAATCGCTCTGCATTGTAAACTGCCATTATGACGCTTATTTTAGCCATTTAAAACTCTTCTATTTTTCTATTAAGTATTAATGATAATCTTTGTTTTACTATATCAAATTGATTCATTGTTAAATATATTAATTTGTTGGCTGTGATAGAATAATAC
>RFHX01000305.1 GCA_003695725.1 Candidatus Schekmanbacteria bacterium | reverse complement strand
GTGCAGAAAGCTATATAGCAAAAATTGAAACCCTCTATTCAACGCTTTTATGAATGAAATATTTTGTTTAGCTAAATTCTCTTCTTAAACATAAAAAATCTTTTCTTGAATTGGCTGGCTATTTCTGTGCTACAGGAAATTTTAGGGTAAATGTGGTGCCTTCATTGACTTTGCTTTTTACATCGATTGTACCATTGTGATTTTGTATTATTTCATAGACAATAGAAAGTCCCAAACCTGTGCCGCTTCCCACATCTTTTGTGGTAAAGAAGGGGTCAAAGATTTTATTCATCACTTCAGGAGTCATTCCACAGCCCGTATCTGAAACTTTCACTACTACATTACTGTTGTCATTGAAACTTTCGATTGACAATTCACCTCCATCAGGTTTCATAGCATGAAAGGCATTTACAAAGAAATTGAGAAAAATTTGATCAAGCTCTTTTTTGACTCCTTTTATGGGCTTTAATCCTTCACTCAGTTTTTTATTTACAGTTATATTGTTCAAAATGAGCTGATTGTGAATGATTTCGAGACTTTCTTCGATGCAGGTATTTAAATTTATTTCTTCTTCTTCTCGTTTAGCCGATGGCCGTGCAAAGACGAGAAGGTCTTGGATAATCTTTTTACATCTATCTCCTCCCTTATAGGCAGTTTCAAGAAGGCGCTGTCTCTTTTTTTCAAGCTTGAGATATTTTTCATAGAACTCTGCCATCTTTTTAGTGCATTCCGCACCGGCATTTGCCTGCTCGCATTCTTTGAGAATTTCTCCCGGATCAGGCACAACTATATCTTTTATCATCCCAAGATTTGTTATAACACCGCTTAAAGGGTTGTTGATTTCGTGGGCGATTCCTCCTGCAAGGCGGCCAATAGAGGCGAGTTTTTCAGAATGAATGAGTCGCTGTTGAAGTTCTTTTTGTCTTTCTTCAGCTTTCTTTTTTTCTGTGAGATCCCTCATTCCAGCCACTGCGCCAACAAGGTTCCCTTTGTCATCATAAACAAAAGCTGTGCTTTGCTCGATAGGGATAAAGGTACCGTCCTTACGCCTGTAAGTGACTTCAGTAGGGGCGCTTTTGCCCTCTTTCCTCAGTGTTTCCAATATGTTCAGCTGGTCCTGAATGTGCTGAGATTCTTTCGTGGAAAGTTCGGTTGTATACATCCCAATGAGTTCTTCCTTTTCATATCCAAGCATTTTACATACAGC
Source organism: Candidatus Schekmanbacteria bacterium (assembly GCA_003695725.1). NCBI lineage: Bacteria > Candidatus Schekmaniibacteriota > Candidatus Schekmanbacteria bacterium. Next base: position 12,825 of record RFHX01000305.1, on the reverse strand, counting down.
ATCGTTAGCCATTCTTATGTATCCTTTTTCGTCTGTAACTATGATACCGTCAACAGATGCTTCAAAGACTTTTTCCAAGTAATCTTTCGTTTCCTTTATTTCAGCTTCGAGGCGCTTCTGTTCAGTTATATCTTCACGCATTATGATTGCACCAACGATATTGTTTTTTGCATCCCTCAGAGGACTTATTCTTACAGAACACAAAAGCTTTCCTTTGCTGCCTTTAAAGACAATCATTGGGTTCAGATACTGATTGCCTTCTTTTAAAACATAATTGTAGTTTGAAATGGCAGATTCCCTTAAATTTTCAGGCATTGTTTCTGCTACATCTTTTCCCAGCATATCATATGACCAGTTGAGCCCTGTCTTTTCTCCCATTCTTATAATTTCATTGTTTACTGTCTGAACTTTTCTTTCCTTATCAATGACTACTATTCCAACAGGCAGATTCCTTATGATATTTTCATTGAATTCTTTCAAGTAGAGGATTTCTTCCTGATCTCGGAGCTTTTCGCGAAGGGCGTTCGCCCTTTTGCGGTTTACCCTGATTGTGTATCCTCCTGAAATTATTAAGGCAAGAATTACTGATACTGAAAGAATAATCATATAGAGATAGCTCAATCGTGCGCGTCTCGCCACAGAAGCGAGAGGGGTGCTTGTAACCACTTTGAAGGATAAGCCGGGATTATCGGAGGTTGATGATGATACAAGCATTGAGCGTCTTTTAATAAAATAGGACCCCTTGAACTGATTGTTGGTTAGAATTTTATTTTCCGTTTTAAAATTTTTATGGCATTTGAAACAGCTTTCATCTGTTTTGAATATGCTGTTGCTTACCATCTTTTCGTGTCTTGGAAGATAAAGGATTATTCCTTCAGAAGAAATAACCCAAGCTGACATATCATTGTCAGCCATTATTGGCTTTACAAATTTATCAAAGAGACTTTTCAGGTTTATTACAGCACCTGCAATTCTCGTCAATTTTTCGGGATTTTTTGGATTGTCGAAAAAGGGCTTCAGAAAAATTATTTTTTCACTACTTATATTCCCATTTTTATCCTTCAAGCCTCTAAAGAGAAAGTAATTCAATTTTTTGTTTGTTTTTAATGTGTTGAGGATTTTAGCTGGAATTTCGATTGCAAATTTGCTGTTATTTTCAGAATTCCAAATTAAAATCCCGTTCCCATCAGCGGCAAAATAGGTATCAATTTCCTCCCTCTCCACCTCTCCGAGATAGGATGCTGTGTCCAATACTAAATCTGCATCTTTCTTTATAGCCATCTGTCCCATCTTGACAATTGTATGGATAAGACTGAATTCTCTGCTCAAATCTTCAAAATAAGTTTTTATCTGCTTTGCCGATTGAAAGGTTATGAGAAGCTGTCGGTTTGTATATTCCTTTTTTAGCTCATCCATATTTAGTGTGTAAATTTGGCTAACTATATAGAGGAAGAATGTAATTAGAAGGACGATTAAAGCAATATGTACTAAGACTCTTTTGAGCAAAAAAGTTTTCAAATTTTTTGTCATAATAACTTTGCCTATTCCCTCGTTTATTTAACTTTTGACCTGTTATAGAATTCTATTTAATGAATACTCTTATGGCAAGGATATTTCAAGAAATAGAAATCGATAGACATTTTTTTGAATACTTAATTGCCAATTTATGATATTTTAAAAATTGATTAAAAAAAATTCTGAGGTTGATAATATGTCTGCTGAAAGAAAATCGAATATCAAGAGAGAGAGCGCTGAAACCAAGATTAAAGTCAATCTCAACCTTGACGGTAAGAGGGCTGTCAAGATTGATACAGGAATACCTTTTATGAATCATATGTTAGAGCTTTTTGCAAAGCATGGAGGTTTTTCCTTGAGAATTCAGGGAAGAGGCGATACAGAAGTCGATTGCCATCACACTGTTGAGGATTTAGGAATTGTAATTGGACAAGCATTCAGAAAAGCGTTAGGCAAGAGGAAGGGCATTGAACGGTATGGTGAGGCATTCATACCTATGGATGAATCGCTTGCCCGTGTTGTCATTGACATTAGCGGAAGACCTTATCTTTACTATGATGTGAAGATGCCAAAAAAGAGGTTTGAGGGATTCGACTATTCCTTGATCGAGGAATTTTTGCGCGCTTTTTCTGTGCATTCAGCAACTACCATACATATTTCTCTTTTATACGGCAAAAACCAACACCATATTTGTGAAGCAATATTTAAAGCACTTGCTGTTGCGCTAAAAAGGGCTTGTGCCATTTCGGGAAAAAATGCCTCTATCCCGTCAACTAAGGGTGTGCTTGATTTATGATTGCAGTTGTTGATTACGGTATGGGCAATCTCCGGTCAGTCCAAAAAGCACTTGAATATGTTGGACTCGACGCCTGCCTTACAAGTGATTCTTCTGTAATTAAAACTGCTGATGCCTTGGTTTTGCCCGGCGTAGGCGCTTTCAGAGATTGTATGGATAATCTCAAACGGTTAGAGCTTGAAGAATCCATAAGGTTTTTCATAAAAACAGGGAAGCCTTTTCTTGGAATATGTTTGGGTCTTCAAGTGTTATTTTCAACAAGTGAAGAATTTGGCTTAACAGAAGGTTTTGATATTATCAAAGGAAAGGTTATTGCCTTTGATAGGAAAATGAAGGATAAGGATACAGGAGAAACTCTTAAAGTGCCCCATATGGGGTGGAATCGCATAAAAATTAAAGGCAAATCTCCTATTCTAAAGGGTATTAAAGACGGAGAATTTTTTTATTTCGTCCACTCTTACTATGTCAAGCCCTCTGATGAATCAGTTGTGTTGACAACGACCGATTATGGTGTTGAGTTTGTATCGAGTGTTTGGAAGGATAACATTGTTGCAACGCAGTTTCATCCTGAGAAAAGTCAAAGAGCAGGATTAAAGGTACTCGAAAACTTTGGAAAATGGATAAAAAAATGCTGATAATTCCTGCAATAGATTTGAGGAATGGCAAGTGTGTCCGCCTTATACAAGGGGATTTTTCGAAGGAGAAGGTTTATTCCAATGACCCTTTCGAAGTGGCTGAATCTTTCAAGGAAGCAGGTGCGAAGCTTATTCATATTGTTGATTTAGACGGTGCGCGCACAGGTAAACCATGCAGTTTGAAGACTATTGAAACTTTGATCAAGAAGGGCAAAGCCGCCCTTGAAGTGGGTGGAGGAATTAGAGATTATGAAACAGCAAAGCTCTATCTTGATTTAGGAGTGAAAAGGATCATACTTGGCACTGCCGCATATAAAGATAAAGACCTTTTGGCAAAGCTTTGTCAGGATTTTCCCGGAAGAGTAGTTGTCGGCATTGATGCCTTGAAAGGTAAGGTTGCAGTAGAGGGATGGGAAAAGGACAGTGCAACGGATGTTGAGGATTTCATAAAAGAAATGGAAAGATTTAATCCCTGTGCATTCATTTGCACAGATATATCAAAAGATGGCATGCTAAAAGGTCCAAATCTTTCATTTATGGAGAAGATTCTTGCTCTTACATCTATTCCTATTGTGGCTTCAGGAGGAGTCTCAACTCTTGAAGATATAAAGAAACTCAATTCGTTGAAAAATGGGAAACTTGAAGGTGTTATTATAGGAAAGGCTATCTACGAAGGGAAGATAAATTTAAGGGAGGCAATAGAGATTGTTAGCTAAAAGGATAATTCCCTGCCTTGATGTGCGCGAAGGGAGAGTAGTAAAAGGAATAAAGTTTGTAAATATTAGAGATGCAGGTGACCCTGTTGAGCAGGCAAAGATTTATGACCAGCAGGGGGCAGATGAATTGACATTTCTTGATATTACTGCCTCTCACGAAAAGCGTCCTATAATGATTGATGTTGTAAGAAAAACAGCAAGTGAAGTCTTTATGCCTCTTACAGTGGGAGGTGGTATTAGAAATGTGGAAGATATAAGAGATTTATTAAAGGCAGGAGCTGATAAAGTATCAATCAACACAGCGGCAGTGAATAAACCTGAGATAATAAAAGAGTCAGCTTTAAGATTTGGTTCTCAATGCATTGTTGTTGCCATAGATGCTAAGAGGAAAGAAGGAAAAGATGATGAATGGGAGGTTTATATTCATGGGGGACGCACACCAACCGGTATTGATGCTGTTGAGTGGGCGCAGAGGGCTGAAGATTTAGGTGCAGGTGAGATACTGTTGACGAGTATGGACAGAGATGGCACAAAGGAAGGGTTTGATATCGAACTTACACGGTCAATCGTTGATAAAACGGGGATTCCTGTTATTGCTTCTGGAGGAGTGGGCACTTTGGAACATATCTATGAAGGGCTTACGGTTGGAGGGGCAAGCGCCGCACTTGCCGCTTCAATATTTCACTATGGAGAATATACAATAAAAGAGGTTAAAGAATATTTAAAATCGAAAGGTGTAAACGCGAGGATATAAAATGGATTTGAAAGAATTGAAATATGATAGTCAGGGGCTCATTCCAACTATTATTCAGGATATTGAAAACAATGAGGTCCTTATGGTCGCCTATATGAATGAAACATCTTTAAAGAAGACTCTTGAAACGGGAAAGACTCATTTTTGGAGCAGGTCAAGGCAGCAGTATTGGATGAAAGGTGAATCATCGGGTCATACGCAAGAGGTAAAAGAAGTATATTTTGACTGCGATAAAGATGCTCTATTGATCAAAGTCAAACAGAATGTTGCCGCTTGCCATACAGGTTATAGGACCTGTTTTTACAGAAAGATTAATTTATCAAATGGTGCTGTAGAAGAAGTTGGCAAAAAGATGTTTGATCCTGAAAAAACTTATGGAGGTTGATAAACTATGCCCTTTTATGGGCTCACAGGTGGTATCTGCACCGGCAAAAGCACAGCGTCTAAAATATTAAGTGAGTTGGGAGCACACATTATCGATGCCGATGAGATTGCAAGAGAATTGCTTTCAAAGGATAGCCCTCTGTTGAAGATTGTCGCAAAAACATTTGGTGAAGGGATATTGAATCCTGACGGCAGTCTCAATAGGGAAGAGTTGGGGAGAATGGTCTTTTCGGATAAAATACTCTTGAACAAGCTCAACCTTCTTACACATCCCTTAATAATTAAAAAAATAAGAGAAAAGAAAGCTGAATTGGAGCGGACTCATCCCAATGATATTATTATTCTTGATGCCCCGCTTCTTTATGAAACGGAGTTGGATAAAACAGTAGAAAAGGTTATTGTCATTTCTTCAACAAGAGAAGAGCAAATGCGACGGTTGATTCAGCTGAGAGGAATGAAGAAGGAAGATGCTGAAAATAGAATCAATTCCCAGATGCCTATTGATGACAAAGTCAAACGGGCAGATTACGTAATTGACAATAGCGGCACAATCGATGATTTAAGGCGACAAGTGGAAGATTTATTTAAAGAAATAACTTCTCTGTGATTTATAACTTATTTTCACCGATTATTCTGACTATTTCTGAAGCAACATAGACCCGATTTCTCTTTTTGCCTGTAATTTCTTTTAAAATACCTTCAGCTAAAAGTTTGTCGATATTTTTTTGTGCGGCGCGCGGTGTAATGTTGCAGGATTCAGCTACTCGACTGACTGTTATTGCAGGATTTGCAAAAAGGTCATCGATGAGTTTTAACAAAAGAGCAGAAGAACGGACTGCCTGCAACTTGTTTCTATACCGCTGTCTAATAGAAAGAAGGAGGTTTATCCTTTCAACTACATCTCTTGATTGCTCTGAAATGCCTCGGAGAAAAAATCTAATCCACTTTTCCCATTCTCCCTTTTGGCTGACTGCAAGAAGCAATCGGTAATATTCACTTCTGTTTTTTTCAAAATAAGCGCTTAAATAAAGAAGCGGTTTTGATAACAACCCGTATTTATGAAGAAGCATTACCGTAAGAATTCTGCCTATCCTTCCGTTGCCATCATTAAAGGGATGGATTGTTTCAAATTGATAATGGATAAGAGCAATATTTATAAGCGCAGGCAGATGTGAAGGTGTTATAAGATATTTTTCAAATTCCTTTAATGCATTCTTCATCTCTTCAGGAGGCGGAGGCACGAAAAAGGCTTCATTTAAGGTGCATCCCTTAGGACCTATCCAATTTTGAGATTTTCTAAATTCTCCCGGACTATTGAATCCTTTATTTGTATTTCTGAAAAGTTTTTTGTGAAGTTCTTTTAAAAATTCCAGAGTTAATTCTGTATTGTTTTTTTCTTCGAAGATTGACTCCAGTGCAAAGGCATAATTGGATACTTCTTTTACATCTGGAAGATCCTTTTCCGTGGTTTTCAGTGCCTCGAAATAGAAAAGGTCAGAAAGAGATGCCTGTGTCCCTTCAATTTGGCTTGAAAGGACAGCCTCCCTTCTGACGAAGGGATTGATGAGTAATTTTGGATTAGGTAGAAAATTTACGGTGCTTTCAAGGCGGCTTAAATTTCTTTCGGCATCTGAAATCTCCTTTACTAAACTCCAGCTAAGTTTAATATCAGGCGGCAGTGGATTGGGAACAAAAGCTTCATATCCTTGCAAAGCTTTTATAATCCTGCCGGGCTTATTTTCGTTAAATTCAGCAATATCCATTTTTTATTATACTTTTGTACAAAAGACTTTGGAGTTATTATACCTTATGGCTTGAAAGTATAATAAAACTTACAAGTGTGTCAAATCAATCATATAGTTTCAACTGTTGTTATCTGCTGAAATATTTGCATTTATCCATTTTTTTGCATATTTGACAGATACTCTTATAATTTTGTATATTCCCTTCAATGAAGAAACTAATTATTTTATTTGTTTCATTCTTTTATCTGGGATATGCCCCTATTGTGCCCGGGACATTTGGAAGTCTTGGGGGGCTGGCAATATATTATTTTATTGATGATTTATCACCATTCTTTTTCATTGCTATTGTGTCTGTACTTTTTGTTGCTGGCAGTATAGCAGCAACAAAGGCAGAAGAATATTATGGAAGAAAAGATAGTTCAGAGATTGTTATTGATGAAGTGGTTGGGATGTTGATAACACTTTTTCTGATCCCCTTTAGTTTAAAGAATTTGATTGTAGGGTTTGTTGTTTTTAGGATTATGGATATTATAAAGCCTTTTCCGGGCAGAGCAGTTGAAAGGATAAAAGGCGGTACTGGAGTAATGCTCGATGATGTTGTAGCAGGGATTTATGGAAATATATTGATGCAGGTTTTTATTAGATATATCTGAAAAGGAGAGGGAGTTTTTGGATGAAAGAAATGGACAATGTCTTTTCCGACGAAGAGCTGAAGGAAAGGATTTTAAAATTAAAGAAGGAAAGAAATGCCATCATCCTTGCTCACAACTATCAGAGAGATGAAGTGCAAGAGATTGCCGATATTTGCGGCGATTCACTTGGATTGAGTATTGAAGCATCAAAGAGTGACGCTGATGTTATCATCTTTTGCGGAGTCCATTTTATGGCTGAAAGCGCCAGTATCCTTTCTCCTCAAAAAACAGTCATTCTCCCGCGCTATGAAGCAGGCTGTCCAATGGCAGATATGGTTACGGCAGAAGAATTGCAGAAGATGCAGTCGAAATATCCAGAGGCGGTTACAGTTTGCTATGTAAATTCTTCGGCAGATGTAAAAGCCGTCAGTGATATTTGCTGTACATCTGCAAACGCTGTGAATGTGGTCAATTCTGTGAAGGAAGATGTTGTATTGATGGTGCCTGATAAGAATCTTGCAATGAATACTGCAAAACATACTTCAAAGAAAATTATTCCCTGGGAAGGATTTTGCCCTACCCATCACCTACTGAAAGAGGAAGATGTCATAAAGGCAAAAAAGGAACATCCCAATGCACTTTTAGTGGTCCATCCTGAATGTCCACCAGAGGTTGTCAGGCATGCAGACCATATATGCAGTACCTCAGGAATGTATAAATTTGTCAAGGAAAATCCTTCAAAGGAATTTATAATAGGAACAGAGCAGGGAATTCTCTTCCGTATGAAAAAAGAAAATCCTGATAAAAGGTTCTATCTTCCTGCTGATAATTTGATGATTTGTCCCAATATGAAGCTGACACGCCTTCTTGATATTTTAAATTCTCTTGAAACCTTGACGCCTGTTGTAAAAGTTGAGGAAGAGATAAGAAAAAAAGCCTTTATTGCCCTTAAAAGAATGATTGATATACCGCGCGATTGACTAATACTGCTGAAAAAGTTTGCCCCACTTTGATTCATTGAGCCATTTATTGACTCTACTTTTTCCAAAGGTTGGATACCAAAGATAATCATGGTAAAAGAATGAACCAAATACGAAGAGATATACGAGAGGAGTATGAAAAAAGAGCTTTTGAAATACTTTCAGCGGGCTGAACCAAAGCGCATCTCCTACTCGGCTTGCCATATTGTCGCCTACGAAGAAACCAAAGTTGAGCCCTGAAATATCTTCTCCCACAATTTCAATTTCTTCGATTCTTCCGGTTCCCAAGCCCTCTTCATGAGCGACTCTGATATATTCGAGACTCATTGGATCAAATCCCATCATTTTGCTTGCAACAGCATCGATTGCCACACAGTCTCCGCTTGCAAGAATCAAATCCTTTTCAACAGGATACATTGTACGAGGGCCGGGACCATTGCCACAGGTTGTCCCATCCATTACCGCAAAGATTCCTGAGTGGATTTCCTTCTGAATTTTCAATAAATCAACAAGAGTCTTGTGGATTTCACTATGAGTGTAATGCCTGCGTGTATTTAATAATCCACCGAAAGCATTCTTCATTGAACCTGTTGTTGTTGTATAGATATGTGTTTTTACTGTTGGAAGGTGGAGAATATTTTTATCGAAGAAAAAATCAGGAAGGTAAATTCCTTTAGGATAAATTTTATGAAGAACATGCATTTTTGATTTAGGTTCGTATCTTATCCATTTCATATCCTGCGGGAGAAAGTTGTACTTAACAGGAATATTGTATTTTTCAAATACAGGTGTAAATTTATTAAGTTTTTCACCTTTGAAGGCGTTGGTTACCACTGTTTCATTAGAGACAGCTATTAAATCATTATAGCCCTTCTCCTTTAATTTTTTTATTGACCCTTCGAGCTGCCAAGGCGTTGTATTTGCGCCAGGAAAAAGAAAATGCCATGATATGTTTTCTTTCAAGATTACAGGCTTATCTTTGTCGAGGAAGTTTTCGAAATCTGCCATTTCAAGAAGTTTGCCATAATCTTCGATTACTCTTTCAGGTGTTGTCTTTAAAACAGCGACTTTGGATTTAGCCATCTAATCCTCCCTTAAGCTTTTTTTCTCTTTACAAATTTATGATAGAAAGTGTTATGACTGAGCAATTCTTTTACAGCTTTTCTTATTCCTTCTTCTGTTAGGCCATATCTTTCTCGAAGCTCTTTTTGGCTGCCATGTTCGACGAATTCATCTTCGATGCCAATCAATTTAAGATTTACTTTTTCGATTCCTGCTTCAAACAACAACTCTTCAACAGCGCTTCCAAGCCCTGCTGATTTGACATTTTCCTCAACAATCACGATGTTGTGCATTTTTTCTGCAAGAGACAGAATAGTATCTTTATCAATGGGTTTTACAAAGCGCGCATTGAGGACAGTTGTTTTTATCCCTTCTTTTTTCAAGGCTTCACTTGCACAAAGAGCTCTATGCACCATATTGCCGCAAGCGATTATCAGTGCATTTCTTCCCTGTGTAAGAATTTCTGCTTTTCCGTAAGGAATGTGTTTGAATTCTTCATCCATTTCGACCCCTTCACACATCCCTCTCGGATATCTAATGGCAACTGGACCGTTTATTGTAAAGGCACTATATAGCATATGCTGTAATTCGTTTTCATCTTTTGGCGCCATAATCGTCATATTAGGAATTATCCTGAGATATGAGAGGTCAAAACTGCCCTGATGAGTCGCTCCGTCAGCACCAACGATTCCTGCTCTGTCGATAGCGAAGATGACAGGCATTTTTAGTATGCATACATCATGAATTATTTGGTCATAGGCACGCTGTAGAAAGGTTGAATAGATGGCAACAACAGGTTTCATTCCCTGTGAAGCCAAACCTGCAGCGAATGTTACTGCATGCTGTTCAGCAATTCCAACATCGTAGAATCGGTCTGGAAACTTTTCCCTGAAACGGCAAAGCCCTGTCCCTTCTGCCATAGCCGCTGTTATGGCAACAACTTTTTTATCCTTTTCTGCTATTTTGAGAAGTGTGTCAGCGAATATCTGAGTGTAGGATTTTCTCGGTTTTTTCCCGTTGAATATACCGCTTTCAATGTCAAAGGGAGATGCGCCATGAAAAGTGGAAGGATCGTCTTCCGCATGAGGATAACCTTTGCCTTTTTGGGTAATTACATGAACCAACACCGGCGCTGGAATATCTTTGACATTTTTGAGGGTCTCTATGAGGTGTTGTATGTTATGGCCGTCGATTGGTCCTACATATTTGAAACCTAATTCTTCAAAAAGAATTCCCGGCACAATAAGACTTTTCAGGGCTTCCTCGATCTGTTTAACTTTTTTTGCAACCTGTGAACCGATTCGAGGAATGGCTTTCAAGAAGAGCTCTACCTCTTTTCTAAATTTCATATATTTTGTGCCAGTCGTTATTTTTGAAAGATAAGCTGACAGAGCACCAACATTAGGCGAAATAGACATTTTGTTGTCATTCAGTATGACAGTGAAATTCTTTTTCAGTTGCCCAGCATGATTAAGGGCTTCAAATGAAAGGCCTCCGGTTAGTGAACCATCGCCTACGACTGCCACTACCTTTTGTCCTGTGCCTTTTTTTTCTATTGCCTGATGGATGCCCAAAGCGATGGAAATAGCTGTGCTTGCATGGCCTGCAATATATGGGTCGTATTCGCTTTCTTCGGGATGGGGAAAGCCGCTTAATCCCCCATAGGTTCTGATGGTTTTAAATTTTTCCTTTCTTCCTGTTAAAATCTTGTGAGGATAAGTTTGATGTCCAACATCCCATATGATTTTATCCGAAGGTGTATTGAAAACCGTGTGAAGCGCTATCGTCAATTCAACTGCCCCAAGACTTGACGCAAGATGTCCTCCCCGCTGAGAAATTACATCTATAATAAATTCTCTTATTTCATCAGCAAGCTGATTAAGCTCTTTGGCAGATAGTTTTCTTATATCTGCAGGCGTGTTTATTTTGTCTAAAATATTAGCCATTAATTTTAAAACCTTGCTATTCTAAACTCTAATTGTTGCGCGATAGAACCATTTGCGCAATATCTTTTAAATATGAGAATTTCAAATTCATAGATTCAATAATAGAATCAGATTCCTCGATTAACTTTTTTGCAATCTTTTTTGATTTTTCAAGGCCATACAAAGCAGGATATGTTGCTTTCCCTTTTTCTGCATCGCTTCCAACGCTTTTGCCCGTCAAATCCTTTGAACCTTCCACATTAAGAATGTCATCTTTAATTTGAAAGGCTAAACCTATCTTTTCGCCGAAATTTGTCAATTTTTCAAGCTCTTTTTTTGAACAATCGGCAACGATTGCCCCTGTCCTTATTGATGCGGTAATAAGAGCTGCTGTCTTGTTGAGGTGAATGAATCGAAGCCTTTGTTTGCTGATATTCTTCTTTTCAGATTCAATATCTGCAACCTGTCCTCCAATCATACCGAATATTCCAGCTTTATCTGCTATATCCTTTGAAATTTTTACTGCCTTTTCAGCACCTACTCTCTTTATTGTTTCAGGCGCTGTCATTATTTGAAATGCATATGTCAAGAGGGCATCTCCTGTCAGAATCGCTGTTGATTCACCAAATTTTTTGTGATTTGTAGGCATACCTCTGCGAAAATCATCATTGTCTAATGCCGGCAGGTCATCGTGGATTAGAGAGTATGTATGAATCATTTCTATTGCACAGGCAAAGGGAAGAGCTTTTCTAAAACTTCCTCCTAACGATTCACAGGTTGCAAGACAGAGAATAGGCCTTAATCTTTTTCCCCCGGCAAATGTGCTGTATCTCATAGACTTTTTGATAGACTGCGGATAAGTAGTCGGATTGGGAAGAAGTCTGTCCAACTCTTCGTTGATGAGTTTCTTTCGTGCTTTTATGTATTTTTCAATTTCCATTGTATATATATCGTACAACAAAATTTGACTCTTTTGAAGGATATGCATTTGGGAGTGTAAATGAATGAAGGCAGTTTTTTAAAAGGGGGCTTCATCTTCATCATCTTCTTCAATTTCTTCTATTTCCTCTTCGTCAAAGGGCTTGGTTGATAGTTTCCCTTCCATATCTTTTGTTAAAATTTCTATCTTCTTTTCTGCTTCTTCCAATTTTGCATTGCATTCTTTGTTCAGCTTTATCCCTTCTTCAAAAAGCTTTACAGATTCTTCAAGTGTAATATTCCCCTCTTCAAGCTTTTTCACTATTTCTTCAAGTTTTTTGAAGGATTCTTCGAAACTTCCTTTTTTCATTTTTAAACTCCAGTTTCTATATCATAGCACAAATGGGAAATTTTTTTTAGAAATTTACAGATAATTATTTTTCCCTTTCTTTCTTTGTTACTTCATCGATGGTGCAGTCAATTTCACCTCCTTTAGCCAAAAGATTGATTCTGTTGCCTTTCTCAACATCTTCAACACCTTTGACAACTGACAATTCCGGCAGTTTTCTTGCAATCATATAACCTCTATCTAATTGGGCATAAGGAGAAAGGAGAAGCAGTTTGGCTTTTACTTCTTTTAGTTTTGAAATATCTTTAAAAATCTTCATTTCCATATTTCTCTTTAATCTTCCTAATTCCTCTATAAGAATTCTTCTTTTTTCAGCAAGCTGTTGTTCAGGTCTAAATTTGATTAGTTTTATGT
>RFHX01000304.1 GCA_003695725.1 Candidatus Schekmanbacteria bacterium | reverse complement strand
TCCACATAGTGTATATTTTTTTTTTTTTTTATATGGATATAAAATGAAATAGAAGGGGAAGAGCATAAAAAACATAAATACACCGTCCATACATACTGCATTGTAAATTCCTATTGCAGGAGTGAAAATCCATATAATGATTGCAAGACGCACCGCTTTTTTGTTCAAAAATAGCTTAATTGTATAATAGAGGGGTATTATACTTAACTCGCTCACAATTACGGTTATTAAGGATGAGCGCAAAAGTCCTCTGCCAAATATTTTTTCTACCAAATAAAGAAATACATCACCGCCTGGAGGATGAGTATGGGCATGCAGAGAGAGAGTTTTCATCAAAGTAGCATAATTTCCGACAAATTCCTTTAGTCCATAGAATCTTACCTTGGGAAGGTCTGCGTAATATTCATATGGAGTCGCAATGAATGGATGAGTTATTGCGTAGTAGAAACCTTTGTCAGTCGAGGCAAGGCAGATATGGAAAATAAAGGCAGAAAGAAAAGAGAAGATTAGAAATTTTGAAGAAGAAAGTGAACTCAAAAGGTCTTTTTTCCAAAAATAAACAATCGATACAAAAATTATTATGCACAGAAAAACATAAATAGGATTTGCTGAGGGTCTAAATCTGACATTAAGCGGCAGTGCCCACCAAAAGCCAAGCAATGCTTGCATAAAAGGAAAGAATGATAGGCAAATCAGCGACAGAATTGAAAACCACTTCAAAACAAGTTTTTTCTCAAAAGTTTTTGACACTTTAATAATCCTCTTTTATTTTTTTTACCATTATATTTTAATTCAAATTGTTTGTGCAATTTTTAACGAAGCAATAGCGAGATAACTCGATGTATAAAAAAATCATTCATCTTTCTTCAATTTTTTTAGTAGTCTTTATTTCGGCAGTGATTGACAGTTTTTTATGCGAAAGAATTGGTTTTGCTCATTCATCGACTGCGAAAATTTATTATTTCAGCGATTTCATAATGGGTGTAAAGGTTGAAATGAAACTTGTAGGTGAAGAGAAAGAACAATTGCAAAAAACAGCTGATAAGGCATTTTTAGTAATGAAGAATTTAGACGATAGACTCAGCAATTGGAAGGAAGATAGTGAAATATCTTATCTTAATCGCAACGGCAGTAAAGGTTGGATTAAGGTTTCTAAGGAACTATATGAAGTGATTTCTGAGGGAGTCAATCTTTCCAAAAGGACGAATGGCGCCTTCGATATGACAGTGGGAAGATTGCTCAACTTGTGGAATTTTTACAGCAGAAATCCTGTTAAGCCCAGCGATGATGAGATTAATGAGGCTCTCAAATGTGTCAATTACCGTCTCATTGAGTTGAATAAAAAAAAATCGGCAGTCAAATTTTTAAAAGAGGGTGTCAATATCGATTTAGGCGGAATTGCAAAAGGATATATAATGAAGAAAGGATTCGATATCATAAAAGAAAATGGCGTTGAGGGGGGATTGATAAATTGTTCAGGAGATATTTATGTGTGGGGAAAAAAACCGAACGGAAGTTTGTGGGCTATAGCCATCAGAAATCCTTTCAATCCTGATAAACCCTTTGCAGTCATCAGTGTCACCAATAAGGCAATTTTTACGTCAGGTGATTATGAGAGAATGTTTGAATGGCGTGGAAAGAAATATCATCATATTTTAAATCCTAAGACAGGAATTTCAGCCAATGAATGCAGAGGTGTGACAGTTGTTGGAAATACGATTGATGATGTAAATGGTTTATCTTCTTCTCTATTCATAATGGGGGCTGAAAAGGGCAAAAAATTTGTAGAAGGAATGAAGGGCATTGAAGCGGTCTTTTTTACCTCTTCCAACAAGATAATAATGACTAAAGGATTTGAAAAAAATTTTCTTGATCAAAGGCATTAGCTTACAGATTATTTGTAAATAAAGTTGCGGACGCATTTATTTTTTCCTATTTGAATTTTAAATAATTATTTTTTTCAACATATCAAAAAGGAGGGGATGGGATGAAAAGATCATCAATTCTTCTAATTCTATGTGTAATAATATCAACTGTTTTTATCCTTTTTTTGGGCATTAGTGAAACAAAAGGAGGAATTGCTGAAAAAACTCCTGCACCCATAAAAGCAGATCAGGTAAAACCTTCGGGCCATCCAGAAACAAAGATATCTATGACCTGTTCTGAATGCCATGAAGTCGAATACGATGCAGAATCAACTGCAACGAAGACATGGATTAAAAATTATGCGCAATTGCCAAAAGATGAATTGTGGAAAAGAATTGTAGCTTTTCTGCCATATAGGCAGCGCTTTGTAATGGCAACTGTCGGCTCCAAAGGGATTTGGCCTTTTAAAAAATATTATCCCACAGCAACAACAGCTGATTTTACCCTTGTTCCTGATGAAAGGATAATAATATGCTCAAATGAGAAGGGTACGGAAAAGCTTGCCGAATTAAAGAAGAATCCATGGGTAAGTATGGTCCATTATGAAGGGTCTATTGAGGGACCTGTGCCGCCAAAGAAGAGATATTGGAAAAGCGTACAAATTTTTGGCAAAGCCACAATGTATGAATCAGATGACCCTGAATTTGATGAATTAGCGAAAAAGTATCATTTTTATAGAATTCGAAGTGAAAGAGCTTATAAAAGAATGGTTATGACAAAGGTTGATATCAAGAGAATAATATACTTCGATTCCACACTGATGAAGGAAGGCTATTCTCCATATCAGCTTTGGGTAAATGATAAATTCAAGGATTAGCATTCATTTAGAGTGAAATATTCCGAAACAACCCAAGCCACAGCCAAATTTGTTGGGATAGAAATTCCTGAGGGACTTGCAAAAAGGAATTTCTATTTTCTTTATAGCGCATCCTTCCTTATAAGTATGCTGATGGTTTTCCCTGCCGTTATTCAGCCGGTATTTTTGAAAGAGATAATAGGTATTCCTGACAAGAATGCTGGTGCAATTAATTCACTTCTTCAGAATATGAGCCAAATTGCTACTCTTTTTCTTGCCGGTGTCGTCGGCTTTTTGTCTGACCGCTTCGGAAGAAGATATATGCTTCTTCGGGGTGTCATTTTTACTGGATTATTTTTTATCCTTTTCGGATATTCAAAAGAGATAGGAATTGCCTTAGGAATACCGCCGCAATATGCTATTTATCCTTTAAGGTTTCTGTTGGGAGTTGGTTTGATATTTACATGGCCTCATCTAACCCCTTTGGTAGCAGATTATACATTTAAATCGAGTAGAGGCAAAGCAATGGCGGCATATGGCTTATCAATGGGGATTGGTGCAATTCTTGCATTCGGCATTTTAGGGCAACTTCCACAACTTTTGGGCATATATGAGAGTTTTTATGCTGTTGCAATAGTTGCTTTTACAGCAGCATTAGTTGCAAAGAGAGGCATCGTTGACAGAATACCTGAAGAGAAAAAGAAGGAAAAAGGAAAATTTAGAGAACTTTTTTCTCTTTTGTCTAAATCACCCTCGCTTAAAGCAAGCTATGTGGCAACTTTTGTAGGCAGGGCTGATACTCCTATCCTTAGACTTCTTACAATGGTGTGGCTCGTAACTGTTGCTGAATCTCACGGAGTTACACCTGTAAAAGCAACAGGTTTTGGAGGACTTATAATGATGGTTTTTGCGCTGATGTCTATGTTGAGCAACCTGATTACGGGCCCCTTGGTCGATAAGATAGGCAGAATGGCTACATTGATGATTTCTATGTTGAGCTCAACTATAGGATTTACGATTCTTTTTACATTTCACAATCCATTTTCATGGCTTATTTGCCTGCCTATCGGCTTAATCGGCTTTGGAATGTCGGGAGTTGTCATAGGTGCAAACACCCTTGCAGCAGATGCGGCACCACGGCATCTTGTTGGCACTGTAATAGGAGGTGTCAACACAGTACAGTCTGTTGGAATAATCATTCTATTACAATCGGCTGGAATGATAAGGGATATCTTGTCTGTGCAGACAGCTTTTATCTTCAAGGCTGTAATAAATGCTTTTACACTCTTATGGTTTATTGTTATAAAAAAGAAATGCGATGATGAGCTTGGCTTGAAAAAACCTGTTGAAAGTTCATTATCAGCGAAAGCTTGATACCCAAATTTTTTTGGAAAGAAACTCGAATTTAGAGTTTTTTGGTCAAAGCTAAATTGTGCCAATTCCTTTACTTGCAAGGGGAGGGAAATTATGAATTGCGGGTATTCAAGCTTAAAAGCTTCATTTCTCTTTATTCTTTGCTTCATCTTTTCTTTAACTTCTTACGCTGTTGAAAAGGGTGTTGTTAAGGGACGCATTGTCGATAAAAAAAGCAAAGAGCCAATTCCTGGTGTAACAATTTCTGTTGAGGGCACTGACGTCATAGTTTTTAGCGATGAAGATGGTAGATATGAGATTAACCTGCCTGAGGGCACATATATACTTAGAGCCGAGCTTTTGGGATTCAAACCTGCTCAAGCAGAAAATGTTGTTGTTTTGCCTGAAAAGTCTATAACCATAAATCTTGAATTGGAAGAAGCCGCTGCAGTTATGGGAGAAGAATATGTCGTTACAGGGGAAAGACTAAATGTTCCGCTTTCAAAGACTACTGCAACAGTTGCAGTGGTTTCTTCAAAGGATATTGAAAAAATCCCATCAGTAAGCACAGCAGCTGACCTCTTAACAAATACCCCGGGGGTTCAAATGGAGTCGGGTTCATCTCTAATGACAAAAATTATCAAGATAAGGGGACGGACTGTTGCTCCTCCAAGGACTGCATCGAGTGGGATTCTGCTTCTTATTGACGGCATTCCTGCAAATGACCCTTTATCGGGGTATGCAAACTTATATCAGATTCCTCCAGAGAATATAGAAAGAATCGAAGTCTTGAAAGGCGCATCTTCAGCCCAATATGGAGGACAAGCGGCGGCAGGAGTTATAAATATCATAACAAAAAAAGGACAAAAAAAGCCTGTAACCAGTGCAAATGCCAGTTTCAGTACATATCAAAGAAGAAGGGGTGCAGAAAGGGAATTTTATGAAAACTATAGTTTTTCACATAGTTGGGGCAATAAGTATTTTGATTATTCTCTAAGTGGGTCATATGCGCATTCAAGTGGTGTTACATCAGCAGATAAGAATAAGGTTGGAAATGCTTTTGTCCTTTTTGCAAAAAAAAATCCGGGGAAGGGAAGACTTCCTGACGGCACAAAGATATTGAGCAATCGAAAAGAGATACCTTTTATGCTTGGAAAGAATATCAATGAACTTGCAGATGTAGGCGACCATGATAAGTCAGAAAGATATTCTATCAGTTTGAATCTTGGAATAAATCTTTTTGAAGGAAATACATTGAGAGTCAATCCCGGTTATTCTCTCGTGACCTTCTATTCGATTTTTTCACCGGGTAATATTGCCCTTACGAGCGCAAAGGATACTTTTCTACAATCTCTTCTGCATATATTTAATAGGAGAGATTGGTTGAATGTCTCTGATAAGTGGGAAATAACGCCAAATGTAACATACAATATGCGCTTAGGGCTTTTAAAAAGCACCTCAACTGCTTCATTCATATTTGTCAATGATTTTATTGACTATAATTTAGAAGAGGAGGCACAAGGAGCAAAAGACGGATTCAGAGGCGGAGATGGTCCTTTTACACCTTCGCCCGATACTTCAATAAATAGAGCCTTCAATTTTGCAAATGATTTGACCTTTAAGTTTGATTTGTTGGATGGAGACACCCTTACAGTAGGACAGGAATACCGATGGACTAAAAGCTCAACAGCGACACAAAGTTATGTAACACCGAGTGTTAAAAGAAATATTCATTCACTTTTTTTTCAAAATCTTTTGACCTTTAAAAAACTTACTTTTTCAGTAGGCGGGAGATGGGACCAAGCGACCACCTTTATAGAAGATTTTGATGATGAGTTTTCTCCAAGATTGGGACTCAACTATGAATTCAAACCAGGTACTAGCCTGAGATTCTCTGTAGGACGGGCGAGAAGATTTCCCGAATTTGCCCATAAGTTCGGACTTGCACAAGCGAATGGACGCTCTTATGGAAATCCTTTGTTGGGACCTGAAATTAATTGGACTTATGAACTTGGTTTTAGATTTACGACAAAATACATAAGTGGAGATATTGCATACTTCTATGATGATTATTCAGATTTTGAAATAGCCCAGAATGTAACATTTATAGGTTTCAGCGACGGTGGAGAGTACGCTGAAAAAGTGCTCGGTGTTTCTCCTGCAAGGCAGGCAGAGCTTACAGAAAAATTCAACAAAAATTTTACTCAAACAAGGAGCACATTTTTTATAAATGGACCTGATGTCGTTTTTCAGGGATTTGATACTTCATTCGATATCAATCCAATAGAAAATTTGAATATTACCGTGTCGTACCTATTTCAGAGGGCTGTTATAGGGAATAATAATCCCTTTGATTTTAGTCAGGGGACACCACAAAAACTCCTTCGTGCACCAGATGGCAGACCAGTAGGACCTGAATTTGCACACGATAACAGACTGGTATATGTCCCTACTCATATTTTAAAATTAGGAGGCAGTTATACTTTTCCCTTTGGTTTAAATATCAATATAAATGGAAGATTCAAAAGCACGACAAAATTTGTAACTGCCCTTTATCCGGGCGGCTTATTGACTCAACCAGAACATTGGATTTGGGATTATAAGATGTCTCAACCGCTATTCAGCGGCAAGATAAAACTTACTTTTGCAATCGAAAATGTTTTTAGCAAATTTTACTATGAAAATGGAGGAATACCTTCCAATGTAGCCCGCTATGTTATTGGAGTTGAAAGCAGATTTTGATCTTAAATTGATTTGAAATAATCTTCGATTGCGCTTACGAAATCATAAAAGGAAGAAAAATTTTTTTCCGGCATAACCTTAACATTCAATCCCCTGTCTTTTGCTGTCTTGCCTGTATAAGGACCCATAATTGCAAAGGGAATATCATTTAAGGTATCCCTTTTTTCTCCCATTATTGATAATAAGCTTTCTATTTCCGTTGAGCTTGTGATTGCTATCATATCTACATTTTTTTCGAGAATCATTTGCTTTTCGAGTTCGTTTCCACTGGTGATGGAGGATGTCTTATAAGCAGGGACTTTTTCAGTTATCATTCCAATTTCCTTCAATCCATTGATGAAATCCGGCACTACATATGGTTCACTCAATCCAACAACTTCAGGGACAGGAAGTAAAAATTTTTCCTTTTTAACACCCATTTTTGACAATTCCTCAATAATGCCTCTTGGGCTTGACTCTTTTGGTATTAGTGTTGCTTTTATGCCTCTTTCTTCAAGCCCACGGCTGTCTGCACCAATAGCACAGGTTTTAATCTTACAGAAAACTTCATCTATTGATAGTTTCAATGTCTCCAACCGATTGAAAAAAGCTTCAATTCCATTCCTGCTTGTAAATGCAATCCAATCGTAGCTTGATATATTTTTTATTGCCTTGTCAAGAATGGTATAATCCTCCAAAGGCGATATTTCAATTGAAGGAAGCCAAATGGCTTTCGCTCCTTTTTCAGTCAATATGGCTATTAGAGACGAGGCATAGTTTCTCGGAGAAGTGACTATTATTCTCTTGAAATAAAGCGGTAAATTCTCTTTTTCAGTGAGTCGGTGATTTATATGAAATTTCTCTTTTGATGTGAAAGAAGACATTGCCATTTTTAAAGTGAAAGTTTGATTAGTTAATCTCATATTCCGATTATGATTACAAGACTAAAATAGCCATCTTTTGATTGAGATGTAATAAAGGTTATAAACATTGCAAAAATAGTTCATTATTTGCTTACATTGACGATGACTATACTTTTAAGTATCTTATGAGATATGAAGAAATTGTTTGGTAGGGGTAAGTTAATTTTAAAAAAAAGATTTTTTTTAAGCATCTGTCTATTGGTCTCTATCCTAATAGAGAGCTTTTCCTTTGCAGGGACAATAACAGTAAATACGACGCAAACAGGCAAAGGACGCGACTCTAAGATTACTCTTCGTGAAGCGATTGAATTATCAGAAGGACAGTTGTCATATTCAGACCTTACAGCAGAGGAGCAGATTTTAATATCCGGCACTGTTGGAAAAGGAATTTCTGATACCATAAACTTTAATATCGACGGGGATGGACCCCATATTATTCAACCAATTTCAGTGTTGCCAACAATATATGATGATGGGACTGTTATCAACGGTTATTCCCAACCGGGAGCTTCTAAGAATACTGCCACTTCCCGCACTGATGATTCAACAGCTGTCATTAAAATTGAACTCGATGGCAGCAACCTTGAAGGATTTAGCGGAATTTCGTTGCTTTCTTCCAACAATGTAATCTGCGGACTTTCCATACATAGCTTTGGTGACCATGGCATATTTATTTCAGGCACATCCGCTACAGGCAACCATATATGGGGTAATTATATCGGCGTCGATTCAACCGGGCTGGTTGATAAAGGCAATAAGAATGATGGTGTGATAATAATAAATGGTGCTAGCAATAATATAATAGGTACAGATGGAGATGGTGTAGATGATATTGCCGAGCGAAATGTCATTTCAGGAAATGGAAAATTTGGTGTTGATATCTTTGGTGTAGGCTGTGATTCGAATAAAATATCCGGCAATTTTTTAGGTGTAGATGTGACAGGCAAGAAAGCATTGGGAAATGATGACAGTGGGATAAATGTTATAAATGGACCTAAAAACAATATTATCGGGACTGATGGAGATGGAGTTTCCGATGAAATTGAAGGGAATGTCGTCTCCGGCAATAAAAGAGGGCTATATATAAGAGGAAGTGATACATCGGCAAATATCATTGCAGGAAATTATATAGGTGTTGATGTAACAGGCATATTGGCAGTGGGCAATAGCCATGTAGGTATATTTGCAACAAGTGGAACTAATAAAAATATTATTGGATACAAAAGTGGAATGTCATCAGTTGAAAGTGCAAGAAACATAATATCTGGTAATGGTTTCTATGGAATAATTCTTGCAGATGAAGACACTGATGAGAATTTGATTTCAGGCAACTATATAGGCACATCTGCAACAGGAGATTCTGCCGTGGGAAACAATTATGGGGGGATAGGACTTATCAATGGCCCAGCAAACAATGTTATTGGAGATGAAGCAGATGAAAACTTGGCTAATGTAGTATCGGGCAATAATGGAGATGGAATTACAATAGAAGGTGGAAATACAAAAAATAATGCCGTTGCCGGCAACATTGTGGGGATGGATTCATCAAAGACGGGTAGTTTGGGTAATTCCGGAAATGGAATTGCAGTAAAAGGAGGAGCATCATCAAACAGTATTGAATCAAATATTGTTAAAAATAATGAAGGTACAGGTATTAAAGTTGTTTCCGGAGGCAATACCTTGTCGGAAAATATTGTAATATCCAATGGTGGTGAAGAAATTGAAGTAAGCGACAGCCCTAATAATCCTCTTCCGCCAACGAATCCTCCTGAGATTGTCAATGCTGTTGTCGATGAAAGCGGCACTCTTCATATCAAAGGGACTTCAGGCGCAGAGGAATCTATTGAAATTTTTGCCTATCCTGATGGAGATGAAAGCTCGATTGAATATATTGGCACGGCAGATGCAAATAAGAAAGGCAAATGGACTTTCAACGCTGAAACAAATTTTTCAGTTGGCGACTATATTTTAGCTACTGCCACTGGAAACAACGGCACATCCTCTTATTCATCGGCATTTAAAATTTCAAGTCCCGGTCTTTCTGTCAGTTTAAAGGCACCTTTCTCAGCAGGTGCAGGCGATGAGATTTCATTAAAGATTACATATGCAAATTCTAAATCGGAAAGTTTTTCTAATGTTTTCATTTCTTTGCCTTTGCCCATAAGCACAACATTTGTTTCCGCTTCAGATTTCGGAGTCTTGGAAGAAAATGTAATAACCTGGGAGATAGGAACAGTTTCGGCAAATGGGAGCGGCGAATTGTCATTCAAAGTTAAAATATCCGATTCTCTTTCAGAAGGAGATAAAATCACTTTCAGTAAGTATTCAATCGTATCATCTAAATCAGGCACAGCATATGGTAATGATGTTTCCATATTGATTTCGTCAGTAAGCAATCTTGTATCTTCGTATATTAGTGTAAAAGATGTAAATGGGAAAAAAATCAAAGCAGGAGACATCATCAGATATAGTGTCTTCTTGATAAATAAAGGGAATTCAGCCATCAATGGTTTAATCCTTTCTACATTTTTGGCTGAAGTTTTTCAATCTTATGAGCTTGTAAGTTATCCAGATGGATTGAGTGATGATTCTGTCTTGGAAGGGTCGAAATATTTTCTTACCTTTTCGGGAATAAATGTAAATGGCGGTGAAACAGCCAAGGTTGTAATAGATATGAAGCTAAAATCATCAGTTAAGGAGAAGAAATCAATTAGAACTGGATTTTCATTGTCAACTGATGAAATTTCCAATTTTTATGATTTGGAAGCTCCAAAGTTGAAAGTCGGCAAAAAGATTCCAAGCGGCTCAATAAAAATTGAGCCCTCGAAAAAGGCAAAGGTCAATCTTGGAGGAAAGAAAAAGTTTAAGGCATTCATAAAAAAACTCAAACTAAAGAGAGTCGTTTGGGAGATTGTTTCAGGAAATGGAAGTATTGATACAAATAATGGAATCTATAAAGCGCCTATGAGAGGAAAAACGCCTCAGAAGGTAAAGATTCGTGCATATTCCGTTTATAACCCATCAATCAATAAGTCTGTGCTTTTGAAGATTAATCCTGTCAGAGTTGAAATGAGCGGAAAGAAGAAAATCAAATTAAAACCGGGGAATAAAGTCAAACTTAAAGCGAAGGTGAAAAATGCTTCAAAGAAAAAGATTATATGGGAGGTAAATAATATAGAGGGAGGAAATAGTGAAATTGGCACTATATCATCCAAGGGTGTGTATACAATGCCTGAATCACCGTCCTTTTCCTCTGTCACTGTCCGCGCTGTAAGCTTTGCTGACAAAACTAAATATGCTGAAAAGAAGATTAAGGTAAAATAACCTTCCCTTTTTCTTTCCTTGAATAAAATCTTTATTTTTTTTATTTCATCAAAATAGAGACACTTTGTATTTTTTAATGGATAAAAAAAAGAAAATGAATCGTCTTTCAAAAGAAGAAAGTCCTTATCTTCGCCAGCATGCTTCAAATCCTGTTGATTGGTATCCATGGTGCGATGAAGCTTTGAAGAAGGCAAAAGATGAGGATAAGCCAATTCTCTTGAGTATAGGTTATTCTGCCTGCCATTGGTGTCATGTTATGGAAAAGGAATCCTTCGAGAATGAAGAGATTGCAAAATTGATGAATGATAAATTTGTAAATATAAAAGTTGACAGAGAGGAGAGGCCTGACCTTGACGAAATTTATATGAATGCAGTGCAAATGATGACAGGAAGAGGCGGTTGGCCATTGACAGTTTTTCTGACTCCTGAATTGATTCCTTTTTACGGAGGCACTTATTTCCCTCCTGAAGACAAACAGGGTATGCCAGGATTTAAAAAAGTGCTTCTTGCTGTTTCAGTAAATTATGTGAAGAACAGAAAAGCTGTTAACGAAATATGCAAAAAAATTGTTGATGAATTAAGGAGCCTTTCTATTCCTTCTTCATCAAAAAAGGGAATTGATACAGATCTAATCGATAAGTATCTATCATATTTAAAATCAATCTTTGATGGAATAAATGGCGGTTTCGGAGGTGCGCCGAAATTTCCCCGTTATCTTGAATTGCTTTTCCTTTTGAGAATGTATGAAAAGAGTAAAGATCGCTCACTTATTCAAATGTATCTTTTTTCTCTTAAAAAAATGGCAGAGGGAGGGATAAGAGACCATATAGGAGGTGGTTTTCATCGCTATTCAGTCGATTCAAAGTGGTTTGTGCCGCACTTTGAGAAGATGCTTTATGATAATGCGCTTCTTGCTCCACTTTATTTTAATGCTTATCGGCTTTCAGAAGATTCTTTTTTTTATACAACAGGCAAAGAGATTGTAAAGTTCGTATTCTCGGAGATGACTTCTCCTGAAGGTATATTTTATTCTTCTCTTGATGCTGACAGTGAGGGTGAAGAGGGTAAATTTTATTTATGGGAAAAAGAAGAGATTGAAAAAATATTGGGAAAAGAAGATTCAGTAATCTTTTGCAATGTTTTTGGCATAAAAGATGATGGGAATTTTGAAAGAGGGAAAAACATTCTCTTTTTAAATAAAGATCTGGCAACAGTAGCAAAGGAATTTGGAATATCCGAAGAAAAATTGAATGAAAAGATAAAATTATGGAAAGAGATTCTTTATGAGGAGAGAAACAGACGTCCGAAGCCATTAATCGATGATAAATGCATAACTTCATGGAATGGATTGATGATAAGCGCACTGGCTGAATCATTTTTTCTAACAGGCGAGAAAGATTATTTTGAGGCAGCTGTCAAAGCCGGTGAGTTTTTCTATAAATGCATTGATAAAGACAAGAAGATATTTCGTTACTATAAGAATGGAAAAGGTATACATAATGCCATATTGGAAGATTATGCTTCAATTATGAATGCTTTCATCTCCATATATAGAATTACTCTCGATGTAAAATGGTTAGAAAAATCTTTATTCCTTGAAGAAGAATTGATTAAATATTTTCAGGATAAAAAAGATGGTGGATTTTTTAATACCATTGATGATAGGAATTTGATTGTCAGAGGCAAATCGGCTTTTGATAATCCTCTACCATCAGGCAACTCGATGCTCTTTAAATGCTTCTTTGACCTTTGGTCAATTACCGGGAGAGAAAAGGAAAAGATGTATGCGCAAGAAATTCTTGAGGTTTTTTCGGACTTTCTAAAGAAAGCCCCATATGGATATTCCGCCTTTATATGCAATCTGATAGATTATTTTTATTCAAATGAAGAAATTTTTATTTCGGTAAGAAACATTGATGAATATAAAAGCAGGATTAAAGATATTTCTAAAATTTCTGGAACCAGGCGAAAAATAATTGGCGACTGTGGTAATGATAAAAAGAGATTGGAAAATCTGATTCCCTCTTCCAAAGGTAAAGAATGTCCTTCAGATAAAGCGATTGCGTTCTTTTACTGCAAAAATAAGTCCTGCTTCCAACCTGTTTATTCTATCGATGACCTTAAAAAAACAGTTTCTTTGTAATAAGTTGATATATCATTATTTCAGAGGAGTTATTCTAAAACAGCATTCGTCATCTCCGGATGGGACATGTTTAATTCTTTCCCATTTGCCTAGCCCGTATTTTTCCCCAAATTTTGAATCAAGGTCACACAGTATCGGACAAGGGTCAGGAAGATTTCTTTTTCTCGTAGCGGCAAGATATGGACAATGCTCAAGATGTTCGTACCAAACTCCTTTGCCATCTTCTTCTTTTTTTTCTGCCCACAATTTCCATCCTAATACAGGGAAAATTGAGAGTTCTTTTCTTATTATTTCATCAAGTGGTGGCTTTTCAGCAGATTGACCTGCCTTAAATCTTGTTTCATAGATTTCTTCATACATTTTTTCGCCTTCTTCTTTCCCATATGCTTCGATAAGTCCCAGATAGAGTTCGCTAAATTTGAGGGCATTTGATTCTATTAGCATTTCTTTCTGTTTTTCTTCAGGCATCATTTTGCCTTCGAGTTTGGTCATCATTCTCCCTCCCTATTTTTGGATTAATTTGTTCTTTTTTTCAGGTTTACATTAGTAATTATTTCTGCTCTTTGCAATATCTCTTTTATTTTGGCGGCTTAAAAAAGCGTTTCTTGTTCTATCTTGGAAACATTTGCCTATTAATCTCTTCTAAGAAATGCTGCTTTTACGCACTATAAATTTGAAAATAATTTTAAACTGGGAAATTGATCTTTGAGAATTCCTTCGAGCGGTATGCCATTTTGACAGCAAGCGTTAAGATTTTTTAAATTTTTCTTTTAGAAAATTTATTATAACTTTTGATTCAAGCATAGGTTTTCCGTCAATGACGAGGCATGGCACCTGATAATCGCCTGTAAGGTCAATTAAATCTTTTTTGTTTTTGTCTTCAGAGATATCAAGGAGTTTGATTTTGTCTTTTATGCCGATTTCTTCAATTGTATTCAGCACTTTTTTGCAATAGGGACAAGTTGACTTTTTAAATAAGACAAGATTCATCTTTTGCTCCTCCCTTTTTTTTCATCATCAGATGAAATGGTTATCACTGTCTCTACATTCCCACGTGGATTGAATTCTGCTCTAACTTCTATGTATTCCGGTTTGAGAAGTTTTTTCAATTCATCATATATGGTGTTTGCGGCTTTTTCATGGGAGATATATTCGTTGCGAAATTTATTTAAAAAGAGCTTAAAGGATTTGAGTTCTACAATATATTTTTTTGGGATGTATGTTACCTTGATTGTTGCAAAATCAGGATAACCTGAGCGCGGGCATAGACAGGTAAACTCCTTTGATTGGATAAATATTTTATATTTTCTTTCTGGTGAAGGATTTTCCCATCTCTCGAGCTTTGATTTCCTGATTTCTTCTTCGCCATACTTCATAGCACAATCTCCTAATCGTTATTTTCTATTTTTCCCTCTTTTGATATCACGGCGAATAACCCGCCTATTATGGCAGAGTTTTTGAGAAACTGAATTACCTGCATTCTTTGGGAGAAATCTGTATGAAAAATCAATGTAGTAGGTACTAAAAAAAGGATAAGGATTCTTGCTCCAATTTTTTCGTATTTTCCTGTAAGGATAAGAATGCCTCCTGAAAGCTCAAGTATGATGGCGCATATGAGAAAAAACATAGTAAAAGGCATTCCATTTGCCTGCATATATTTCATTGTCCCTTCCATATCGAGGATCTTCATAATTCCAGATATTATAAAGATTGCAGAAAGGAGAATTCGCGCCAAATAAAGAGGAAGTTTTTTCAGTATATCCATTTGTCATCTCCTGAAATGTTTAAATAGGCACCAATAGACAGCTTTTTCTCATTAATTCTTAGAAAGGGCAATTA
>RFHX01000303.1 GCA_003695725.1 Candidatus Schekmanbacteria bacterium | reverse complement strand
CCTCTTATAAGTCAGGAAGAAATGCAAAAACTTTCAGATGATGAATTCAAAGAATATTTTCTCAATAGAATAGACAAAGTCATTATCCCTCGTGCACTTTATTCAGGAGGCAATGAAGTAGTAACTAAGACAGTGCAGGGCAGAACATTTCGCGTTGGCAGTTATCCCCGCGGTATTGACAAAAAAAGCAATGATTACTTTCAGTGTAGGGCAGAATATAGGAAGTTGAAAGATGAATTGATGCGAAGAAGCATAATTAGTGGAGAATATTATACAAAAAATATAATGAAAGAAGCTGAAAAAAGATTTGAAGTGCATATTGAAAAGATATGGAATAGATATCAGCAAGTTGTAGGCGGTGAAATGAATTCCCTTTCCGAGATAAGAATGACAGCAGATTTTATCGAACTTTTCGATGATTATAGAGACAAAGACAAAGCGCTGAAAAACCTTCTGGATAAAACATTTGGCGAAATGGAGAAGCAAAACTATTAACAATTAGCAGAATTCATCAATTACAACGTGAGATATTTTTTAAGCTAAAGTCAAAGAAAAAACTTCAGCAACATTCATATAAAATATTCTAAACACTATCTGACTTGACTGGCTTAATTCATAATAATTTTAATGAACAATCTTATAAATTGATATCTTAGGTCCTGTAATGTCTTTAGAGGGTATAAAAGCTTTTAATAGTTTTTTCTTTCTTCCATAAAGAATTTTTTCATTTCTCCCTGTTGCATATCCTGAAATGAAATAATCTGCCTCGTCCAAGGAAAACTCATTCCTAACATCATAAATATTGTCCGTTTTTTCTATCTTTGAAACAAAATATCTTTTTTCAGAGAGTCTCATATCAGGAGATATTCCTGCAAGCAGAAGTTTCTTTCCTTCAGGAATATTTCTTTCTATCCAGCGAAACGCAATATTTAATGTGTTTTTTGATAAAAATGCTCTTTCTATATTTATTGTTTTGTTAAAAGGCGTCAATGCTATAATTAAAAGAGCTAAAGATGTAATCAAAATCTTCAAATAATTCAGAGAAATTTTGCGCAAAATCAACTCCCCAATTCTGCTCAATGCTATGCCTGCAAAAATCAAAAATATAGAACTTACAGGTAATAAAAATCTCGGCATTGAAAGCTTCATCGAGCTTAAGATGAAAACGTAGATGCCAATCCATAGAAAAAGAGGAAGAAACTTTTTTTCAATGGAGAAGAACAAGCCTGCAAAACAAAGAATCGAAAGTAATATTCCTGAATTGTTTACAAAGATTTTCCAATAAGTAAACAATGGGAAAGATTCATCTAAGTTCGACCAAATCTTATCCCCATAAAATCCTAAACTCGTTACTTTCACAGAGAACTTGAAGTCATTCAGAAATCCCTTGTAATCGATTAGAATGTAAGGAGAAATTGCAAAAAAAACAATCACGGCTATCAAAGCCGGAATGATTATTCGTTTGTCAAAAATATTAATCAAAAAAAATCTTTCAAAATTGGGAATAAAATAAACTGCAACTGATAGGGCTAAAAATATGAAAGCTAAAACTCTAAAGACGTTGTCCAGTTTTTGAAGGAAAAAGTAAGCAAGGTCTCCCTTCTGAATTATTCCATCAGCGCTGAAAACTTCTTTGAAAAGATTAATAATAAAGGATTCAATAGGATTTACGGTAAAAGCAAAAAAGATTAAACTAACAAAAAAAAGCATTATAGCTGTTGAAGATAATCTTCGACTTTTATCATCAATTTTAATTCTTGAAGAGCAATAGTAAAAAGATAAAATAAGAATCACTGCAATCAGAGGGAGTGCCGTATATTTTGTTGAAGAAGCGACACCTGCGAAAAAACTACTGAGAATCAAAAAGTGAAACTTATCATTCTTCCCCTCCCAGTTAGATAAAAAATAAATCGCAAGCAAAATCCAAAATGAAAGAGGCACATCTACAATGGCAAAATGTGAATGGCGAACCTCAAGAGGGAAAATAGCAACAAAAAAAGCCGCAAAGAGCCCTGCCTTTTTCCCATCGAGTTTGGAAGCTAAGAGATAGGAAAGAAAAACCACTCCCGTGCCAAAAAAAACCGAAACAATTCGCCCCAACAACCAAAAGGTTGAGTTTGAAGCGGTTATCTTGAAAATAGTGGGTGCAATAAAAGATGCAATTTTAAAGAGAATAAAATAGCAATAGATTGTAAACGAGGGATAATAGAAAAAACGGGGATGAAGATTCCCATCAAACATTGAAAGTGCAGGCAGAATTTGTGACCATTCATCAGGATGAAATCTCAATGGAAGACCAAAATTAATTCCTATTAATCGAAGAAAGACAGCAACAAGAAGGATTAACATAAGGACAAAAATTGTCTTCTTATCTGAATAGAGAGGGCGTTGATTCTCATTATTCATATTATAGATTATATTCTATCAAGCCAACCCGCTTCTTCCGAAAGCCCCAAAGAAATCAGTTTTTCTTTTGTTGGAATACCCGTTTTTTTGTCCCATCCTCTTCTATCATAATAGTCATCAAGCATCCACTCCCATTTATCTTTATCTATAGTATCCCCCTTAAACTGCCCTGATGGGACAGGACCTTCTACCCATTTCCCGATTAAGCGGTCATCGCCTCTTCTAATCCCCTCTCTAACTATGTATAGTCTTTCAAGATTGAATATCCTCTCGCCTGCATGCATGGCATCATCAACAGAAAAATCCAATCCAGTTACTGCATTAAAGAGTTCAACTTGGTCTTCTATCGTTAATCCCCCTCCATTCGACTCGCTAGCGAAACGGCATATCTCCATACAGTCGGTTACAGCAGCAATATGTTGCATCCTTATAGCTACAACAGCCTTAAAATATGAATTATGGTCAAGAACTTCCCGTGAGCCAAACATCTTTTCAGCCATCTCAGGTGTAAACCTCGAAAGCCCTCCTACTGTTTCAGTCGGCACACTTCCTCGCAGATGGTCACACCCTCTTGTTGATGTAGCAAGACAAAGAGCCATTCCTTTCATAATCCTCAAATCAATGCCACCAAAAGTCATTCCCTTGCTGTGGCTTATATATTCTGCCGCCTTCCCTCCAATCTTTTCACTTGCCCGCAAAGCGCCGTCGGCAAGGATATCTCCTATATCCTGGCGTTTTGCAATCTTTTCGACAAGTTTAATAAGAATCTCCGGTTTCCCCCAATCAAGCTCAAGCCCATCTGTATCCTTTTTAGTAATAATCCCGTTCTTGAACCAATCAATAGCAACAGCAATCAGCCCGCCGCACTCGAGAGCATCCAAACCAAATTGATTGACCATATTATTGATTTTAAAGATTGAGGCGATATCAGAATTGCCAACAGTAGGGCCAAAGGGTGTTACAACACCCTCCTCCAATTTATTTCCCCACTCACCCTTATAAGGGCCTTCAGGAATCTCGAATCTCTTACTACAATGGATTGGGCAGGCATAGCAGGATTTGGAACCTTTATAATATTTTTCAACAATAGGGTCAGGTTCAAATTTTTCTGCTTCTTCATAACAGGCAGTTTGATTGAAATTTTTAAGGGCAAGAATCCCTATTTTGTTTGTAATGGGAGT
>RFHX01000302.1 GCA_003695725.1 Candidatus Schekmanbacteria bacterium | reverse complement strand
TATTAAAAGTTATGTATTAAAAATCTTAAACATTTTTAATCAATGAATATCGATTATTATGAAATCAAACTAAAAGAGCTCAAGACAAAGCCCTTCTCTATAATCTTTTTAATGTTCTTTCTTTCATTCAATACGCTCTTTGAAATAACCCTTGCAAATGCAGAAATCAACACGTTTTGGGGAATAAAAATATTTTTTCTCACCTTTGCTCTTATTATATCTTCAGCTTTCATAACTCAGCTTGAAAGAAGGTGGGAGAAAAAGTATCTTGGTATGTTTATTTCATTTATCCCTTGTTCACTTATAACAATTATTTTCTTATCTTTAGAAAAAATGCTTGTAGTCAGCACAACTGATATGATGTGGCCAATGGGGACACTGGGGGCTGCTTTTTTTGTCAAGCCACAGGATTTATATCTTCCCATTATACTAATCTTTTTGTTTTGGGCTCTCTTGGATTTTCGCTTTCATCTCTCTCCTCGGAGGGCTTTAACTCCACGCCTTATTTTCTGGACATTTTGCATATGGTGGTTTTCAAAGGATCTTTTACGACTTGGCACATTTCTTTTTGACCTCCACAGCTTTGGGTCTTGGTCATTCACAATAATCCTTTGTCTTTTCTCAATTGGTTCATTGATTGGAATGCTGGTATCGAAGGAAAAGGAAAACAGCTTGTTCTGGTCGATTACAACTGCAAATCTTGCTTTAAATGCAATCATACTTGTCTATTCAAATGCATACACCTAAAAAAGATGGATTAAATATGAGAGGGGAAAACAAAAAGCCGGATTTGACATCAATTATGGTTGCTACACATGATATGCGTTTTTCGCCAATCTTTTGGAATGAATTTGAATCATTGGCACAAATAAAAAATTCAAAAAAAATAAATCTTCTTGACCTTGGCACTGGTCCAGGACTTTTTCTGCGCGATATAAACAAACATTATCCTCAAATCTTTGCAGTAGGCGTGGATGAATCCTCTGCAATGGTCAATTATGCAAGGTCCCTGAAACTGCCAAAAGAGAAGATAAGATTCTACAAGAAAGATATATCAACTAAAAGCCTCAACATAAAAGGAAAGCCCTTTAAATTTATAACTATGAATTTCGTTTTTCATCACCTCCCATCGCCACTTAATCTTATGCATAATTTAAAAAATGGCCTTCTTGCTAAAAATGGCTGTTTAATCATTTATGATTGGGTTAGGACAACACTCGAAGAATACATTGAATTTCACAAACTAATGGGAAGAGAAATGCCGGAAGATACTGCCTTTGAGATGTTTTCGGAACATGGCAAATACACATCAGAAGACCTCGTTTGGCTTTTTAAAAGGGAAGGATTCAAAATGAAAGAAGAAAAAGCGATTACCAATCTTCATCACCTTTTCCTTTTTACACGATAATTTTCTTACCGACAATATGTAAGCTTTGCCACATAATCTCCTTTTTTTACACCTAATGAATCTGCAACTGGTATACATTTTGCCTTTAAAAGATAAAAAACTGGTCTTTCATATTTTATCTCTGTCAATGTTTCGTAATTACCCATTCCTTTTGAAATAATGAGCCCTGCCCTTTTAAAAACATTCAAAAATTCGTCAGATGATTCCTCGAGTGATATTCCTACAGTCCCATTGCCTGAAGGCAATATAGAAATAGATTCATTTCCCTTAATAAAGTTTTGATAATCAACAAAACACAAATCATTCTGCACAGCTTCGCTTTTAATTGAATAAAAAACCTTTAGATTCATCTTCTCAATAGATTTTATAAGGGGAATATCAAAAAAGTATTCACCTGAATTGTCTGCAAGAAAAAGTATTTCTTTTGAATTCAACACTTTTTTCTTCAACAATATTTCAACCTCAATCGTATCATCGATTGCAAAGGAAAAACCTTCATCAATATCCTTCCTTACATCTTCAATATCTCTAAAATAATCGATGGAATTGCCTAAAACGGAAATTGCAACAGCTCCATAAAAATTATTTGGAAATTTTTCTTTGACAATTTCAAACAACATTCTCGCATTTTTGATTTCTTCTCTTTTATATTCCTCATAAGGGTCATCATTGCTTGTAATTTTTTTTATTTCCTTATGAAATATCGATGAAATCTTTGCGGGTACAGCTTCTGAATTAAATTTCTCATACAAGATTTTCAAGGCATTTTCTTCAGCTTTTTTCTGTATCTTCCTATCCGTAGAAGCAAGCATACAGGTTTTGCGTATCAACTCTTTCATACACTGAAGACACATTGGTTTTACTTTCATAGAATTGAAATATAGCTGAAACTACTGGGAGATGTAAAGCTCTACGCGGTTTCTTCCTGAATGTTTGGCGCAATAAAGGGCTTCGTCAGATTTTTCAACCAATGCATTGCAGGTTTGTCCATCTGTAGGGAATTCTGAAATCCCTGCGCTTAAAGTCACAGAAACCTTAGTACCTTCATTATTTATGCAAAAACTTCTCTTCTTAACTCTCTCTCTGATACGCTCAGCAATAGCCATCGCTCTTTCCTTAGATGTCCGCGGAAGTATTATAGCAAATTCTTCGCCTCCATATCTTGCCACAAGGTCAGATTCCCTACATGCGCTCTGAATGATAGAAGCAACGCCTATCAAGATTCTATCACCTGCCTTATGACCATATGTATCATTGACTCTCTTGAAAAAATCTATATCCATCATAACAACACTGAGTTTATCTCTATATCTCCCGGCTGACGCTATCTCCTGTTTGAGACGATGATAAAAGAAACGATGATTGCAAAGCCCTGTCAATCCGTCCATAGATGTCATACTTCTCAATTTATCAACATATTTGATATTCTGCATCGCCACAGACAAATGGCTTGCAACATCCATAAGAAGATTCATATCGGCAACAGTAAAATAACCGGGCTTATCGTCCGTTGCACTGATAACACCTACAACTTTATTGTCAATTGTCATAGGAACACATAGATATGACCTTATATTGCGGCACAGACCGCCAAAGTAGGTAAATCTTTCATCCTTTGATACATCGTTGATCAACATAGGATCTCCTGTCTTAGCTACTTTACCGGTAATTCCTTCACCTACATTAATGACGATTTTTCGTTCAATCCCTTTTGGCAAACCAACAGAAGATTTTATCTCCAACTGCGAAGTTTCTTCATTCAATATAAAGATGCAAAAACTTTTAAGCCCAAGATGACGAGCAAGTATGAAAGCAACTTTATCGGAAATCTCTTTTAATGAATTGTTTTCTGAATTCATAATTCTGCCAAGCTCATGCATCACTACAAGTTCTTTTGCCTGTTTTTTTATTTTTTCTTTCATCTTGTTATTCTTTTCAATTTCCGCTTCAAGCCGTCTAGTCAAGAATTCAGAATTTTCTCTGTGCTTATCCTTCTGATTTACAGGCATACCAACAAAGAAAGAAACA
Organism: Candidatus Schekmanbacteria bacterium; assembly: GCA_003695725.1. Classification (NCBI taxonomy): domain Bacteria; phylum Candidatus Schekmaniibacteriota; species Candidatus Schekmanbacteria bacterium. Next base: position 13,766 of record RFHX01000302.1, on the reverse strand, counting down.
ATATAAAATAAACTAATCCTGACGATATAATACGATGCATCGTGAGAAATCGCTCCAAAGAACTTAAACAACGCAAAATAGATGAATGTAGATACCACCGCTACAGAAAGAGAAAGTCTCAGCCCTGCAAAGAAAGCATATACTCCTATAAATGCGCAAAGAAGAGGAAAAAGAGGTTTTATCCCTCCTGTAGCAAATGAGACAAGTGTGCTTACTAAAACAACATCAACGATAGCAGCAATATAGGGAAAGCTTTTGAGCTTTCTTGAAAATTGCTTATCAAAAAGTTTTTTACAAACAAATCCATAACCAATAAACTCCAAAAATATAACTACTGCAAATTGCTTGTTAAGGGGTGTATGAATCAAAAAAAGCGCTAAAAGTGAAAGGGCAAATATGAGCCTGATTTTAAATGTAAAAAATAATTTTAAATTCCCCATCCAGATTCCTTAAGAATTTAAAAAATCAAACAGACGGCAAAGTCAAGAATTAGAAAATTTCTATTAATATCGTTTTTTGAGATGTCAAAATTAATTAAAATTTTGGAAAGAAAATTTTTTTAAGCACTTGACAAAAATATTTTAAGTATTAATATTTAGATATCTAAATATTTTTTTTCTAAATATAAAGAGGTGAAGTAAATGAAAAGAGCTCAAAAAATTGAGGAAAACATTCTAAAAGTCAGGAATTTCTTTATCGAATTCACAAAAAAGGTTATATCTTTAAATGGAGTCAAATTAAGTTATGACCTAAGTTTGTCCAAAATTAAAGCCCTTTCCGCATTTACGGAAGATCGTCCTTTTACTATGGGGGAATTGGCAAAAAACGCCGGCGTTACATTGCCGAGTATGACAGATGCCATTGATAAACTTGTCCAAGAAAATCTTGTTGAAAGAAAAAGAGATGAAAATGACCGCCGCATCGTTTTAGTAAAACTTACTGAAAAAGGTAAAAAAATGAGAAAAGAATTTATGATGAAGCGGCGCGAAGAGCTTTTGAACATATTCAGCCGTCTTAGTGATGAGGAAATGGACGAGCTTGCAACCTCGCTTGATAAAGTAAGAACAATTCTTGAGAAATTAAGCATATAAAATGGAGAATAAATATGCATTTCACAGCTATTATTGGCGATTATACATTTAGCCGCTCTCTTGCTGAAACCTCAACTTTCATAGAAAAAAAATTCAAAGGTGAAGTAAAACTCGATTATTACTTTTGTCTTCGCCATCAAAAATTTCCTCAAGAACAGCTGGAAAAAATTGAAAAAAGCGTAAAAGAAGCAGATACCGTCATCGTTAATATGGTCTTCGACGATGAGATAATCGATATTCTTGAAAGAAACAGAACAGAAAACAAAAACTATATCGTCCTTGCCTCAATGCCGCGAGGGGTTGCTCTCACAAAGTTGGGCAAATTTCAACTCCCAAAACTTTCAATGGATAAAAAGGATTCTATGCTTGCAAAAGCAGTGGGGATATTGAGGGGTCTGATGAATTCAAGCAAAAGCACGATGGAAGTAAGGAAACTCCTTGTAATGGCTAATACTATCCTAAAAGTGCTAAGATTCGGTAAGTGGAAAGATGCAGGAAACTATATAAGAGCGTGGAAATATTTTTTCGCAGGTGGCAGAGACAATATTACAAATCTTTTTCTTTTTATCCTTGCCGAATATTATGGATATAAGGTCGATTACAAAGAACCGGAAGAAATCCCGCAGGGAGCAATCTATCATCCTAAATCTGATAAGGTTTTTGCCACAGTTGATGAATATCTGAAATGGTATACCAAATCAGGATTAATCAAAAAAACCGAATTGACTTCGAAAGTCAAAAATCCATATGTAGGAATCCTCTTTTACACCCAGCGATACCAAACACAAGATACCGCAGACCTTGAAGCCGTCATAGAAACCCTTGAAAAAAGAGGGCTTGGCGCTATTACAATACTTACCTCTGGCTCTGAAAATATGAAGAATATGGAGCGCCATTTTCTCTCAAATGGGAAATCAATCGTTGAAGCCATCATAAGTTTTCTCTTCTTTCGCATCGAGGGCGGACCCTTAGGCGGAGATTACGAAGCATTCATAAATTTAGCTTCAAAAATCAATGTACCAATCATCAAGTATTTGAATATGGGCTATACGACAATTGAAGAATGGAAAGAAAAAAATGAGGGGATGGCTCCACTTGAAACAACGATTACAGCAATTCTTCCCGAACTCGATGGACTCATTGAAGGAGTGCTTATATCAGGACACAAAGACCTTTCAGAGGATGGAAAAACCATCAGAATAATGCAGCCCATAGAAGACCGTGTTGAAAAAGCCGTTGAAAGGACAATCAATTGGGTAAAACTTAGAAATTTGAAGAACAATGAGAAGAAATTGGCATTTGTTCTGTTCAATTATCCGCCGGGAAAAGACAATATTGGAAATGCAGGAAACCTCGATACATTCGAAAGTCTAATCCGCTTATTCGACAGGATGAAGAAGGAAGGATACGATGTAAGTGGATATCCCAAAACACGGCAGGAATTTGTCCGTTTAATGGTGAAAAAAAATATTGTCAACCTCAGCCATTGGACAAGTCTGCAAAAGATAAAAGAGAATGCTTTCAAGATACCTGTCAGCAAATACCTTGAATGGTTTAATGAATTGCCCGAAATAAATAGAAAAGAAATCATTGAACAATGGGGTGAACCGCCCGGAAAAATATTGGCAGATGATGAATATATACTCATACCGGGAATTACCTTTGGCAAAATATTTGTCGGATTTCAACCTCCAAGAGGTTATTTCGAAGACCCATCAAAAACATACCACGATACAGGCATAGTACCTCATCATCAGTATCTTGCATATTATCTATGGTTGCAAAAGGAATATCAGGCAGACCTCCTCATTCATTTCGGTACACATGGCACTTTAGAATTTCTCCCGGGAAAGCAGGTTGCCCTATCTGAAAATTGTTATCCAGACATCCTCATTGGCAATGTGCCCCATGCTTACTACTATACCTGCTCAAATCCCTCTGAATCCTCCATTGCAAGAAGAAGAAGCCATGCCACTACAGTTGACTATATGACACCCCCAATGATTGTCTCAAATCTTTATGGGCGGCTTCTTGAAATAGAAACTGAGATACATAACTATTTCCAACAAAAAGAACAAAGTCCGGCACAGGCAAAAAGCATAAAAGAAAAAATTCTTGAAATGGCAAAAGAAGAAAACCTGATAGACATTGAAGCAGAGGATGTTGATGTAAGCTCGCTTTATGACTCTCTCAATGAAATGAAAGGTACATTGATGACAAAAGGAGTCCATGTGCTTGGAAATTCCTTCAAAGGAGACGAATTGATAGACTATGTTATGGGGATAGTACGATTCGACAAAGGAGAAACACGCTCCCTACTTCGTCTTACAGCAGAATCTGAAGGAATCGACTGGGAAGAAGCGCGTAATAAACCTTCAAAAATCGGCAACGATGGAAGACCATTGGGAGTCGTCCTTGAGGAAATTGAAGATAAGGGAAGAAAAATTCTCTCAGATTATCTCAATTCAAAATCCCCTTCTGCCAAGAAAATAGTGAAGAAGGTGTTAAAAACCAAAATATCTTCCCAATATTTAAAGGAATTTGAAAAAACATTGAAATTTGCAAAAGAAATTGCTTCAAATCTTTCAAACAACTTTGAAATAGAAAGTCTTCTTGCAACATTTTCAGGAAAATACATCAAGCCGGGAGTTGGAGGCGATCCTGTCAGAAGTCCCTCAGTAATACCTACAGGAAGAAACATCTATCAATTCAACCCCGACCTCATCCCTACTCGAATTGCCTTTGAACGAGGAAACTTAATCGGCAAACAGGTCATCGAACAATATAAAACTGAGAACAATGGAAAATTGCCTGAAACAATTGGAGTAATTCTGTGGGGGTTCGAAACAATGAAAACCCAAGGAGAAACGGTCTGCGAAATATTTCATTATCTTGGAGTAGAGCCAAGATGGGCTGGCAATGGCGAATTCATTGGCGTCAAACCAATTCCCCTTGACAAACTTGGGAGGCCAAGACTCGATGTTGCAGTAGAAATCTGTGGAATCTTTAGGGATACATTCCCTGTATTGTTGAAAATTATCGATCGAGCCTTCAATTTGGTTGCAGACCTTGATGAGCCACACAGCAAAAACTTTGTAAAAAAACATTCAGACGAAATCAGGAAAGTGCTTGTGGATAAAGGTGTCCCAAAGAGTGAAGCCGATGCCCTTTCAAGGGCACGAATTTTTGGTCCCTCTGCCACCAATTACGGCACGGATGTAACTCAGCTCATAGAAACTGCCGAATGGGAAGAAAGCGATGAAATTGCAAATTTGCACATAGCAAAGATGTCTCACATATATGGTGATTCCTATTATGCTGTATCAAATACAGATACATTTCGTGAAGTGCTTGATAAAGTAGATGTAGTGGCACAAGTAAGAAGCAGTGATGAATATGGAATGGCTGACTTGGACCATTATTACGAATTTTTAGGAGGAATGGCAAAATCCGTTGAAAATGTAAAAAGAAGGAGCGGGAAAAAGGCAAAATCAAAACCAACAGTGCTGGTAGCTGATACAACAAAGGATAGAATCAGTACAAAAAACATAAAATCAACCCTTGAATATGAAGCAAAGACAAAGCTTTTCAACCCAAAATGGATTGAAGGCCAGATTTCAAGCGGATATAGAGGAGTGAAGAATATTAGCAAAAGAGTTGAGCATCTGGTTGGATGGTCGGCTACTGCTGAATCAGTGGATAACTGGGTATGGAGTCAGGTTGCTGAAAAGTATCTCTTCGATGAAAAGGTCAGAAAAAGTATGATGAAGGAAAACATCTGGGCTGTCGAGCATCAGCTAAATCGCTTAATGGAAGCATTCAATCGAGGAATATGGGACGCCACGGAAGAAGAAATTGAGAAACTAAAAAAGATCTATCTTGAAATAGAATCAGAAATAGAAGAGCAGGAAGAGTAATTAGCTTAACCATACCATCCAATTGAAATAAAGCAAAAAATTCAAAGGACGGAACTATTGAATGAATAAAAGAATACAGAAAGTTAAACGAACTTTATATCCCTTTGTTGCAATAGTTGGACAGGAAGATATGAAACTTGCACTCTCCCTGAATGCCGCAAACCCTTCCATAGGAGGTGTCCTGATAAGAGGAGAAAAAGGCACAGGAAAATCTACAGCCGTCAGAGCACTTGCAGAAATCCTTCCTGAAATAAGTGTTGTCAAAGGTTGTCCTTTCAATTGCTCACCGAATGGCGATTCAGGATTGTGTCCTAAATGCACTTCACTGCTTGAAAAGGGTGAAAAATTTTCTGTTGAAAAAAGAAAGATGAAGGTTGTCGACCTTCCTCTGGGTGTCACTGAAGACCGTCTAATAGGAAGTCTCGATATTGAAAGTGCAATAAAAGAAGGCAAAAGGGACCTTGAACCGGGAATTCTTGCTGAAGTAAATGGAGGAATTTTATATGTAGATGAAATAAATCTTCTTGATGACCATGTAGTAGATGTGCTTCTCGATGCGGCAACATCAGGAATCAATGTAGTTGAGCGTGAAGGTATTTCATTTTCTCATCCGTCTAAATTCATTCTTGTAGGGACTATGAATCCTGAAGAAGGCGAGCTTCGTCCACAGCTTCTTGATAGAATAGCAATACATATCGATGTTGAAGGCTTGCGGAATGTTGATGATAGAGTAAATATCACATTGCTGAGAAATGAATTTGAAAAAGATCCTATAGCCTTTAATAAAAAATATTCCAAGCAAAGCGATAATTTGAGGAAAAAGATCATAAGGGCTTCAAAGAATATCAAGTCAGTACAGGTTAATGAAAATGCCCTGAAACTTGTATGCAGGCTTTGTCAAGAGCTTGAAGTTGAAGGCCACAGACCTGACTCGATGGTAATGAAAACAGCAATAACTCTTGCCGCCTTCAGAGGAAGGAAAAAGCTTACCATTTCAGATATCAAGAAAGCGGCAAAATTTATTTTGACATTTAGAATAAAAAGAATTCCTTTCAAATCTGAAGACCATCATATCAACATTATTGATGAAGTCATTGACCGTCTTTCAAAAGAAAAAGGAATGAAAATTGGCTGATATGGGAAAAAAAATAAAGACAAAAAGGCTTCTTTATCCTTTCTCTGCAATGGTGGGGCAGGAGAATATGAAGCTTGCCCTTATCTTGAACGCAATTAATCCAAAAATAGGAGGCGTTCTTATTAGAGGCGAAAAAGGAACAGGCAAGTCAACTTTTGTAAGAGCTCTTGCTGAGATTTTACCTGAGATAGATATCGTAGAGGGATGTCCCTTCAACTGCAATCCTCATATCTTTACAGAGCTTTGTCCAAATTGCAAAAGCGCTATATTAGAAGGAAAGAAGCTAAAAATCACGAAACAGCAAATCAAAGTCGTTGACTTACCACTTGGACTGACAGAAGACCGACTAATCGGCAGTCTTGATATCGAACAGGCAGTCAAATTCGGCAAACGCGTCATAGAACCGGGTATGCTTGCAGAAGCAAATCAGGGAATTCTTTATGTAGACGAAATAAATCTTCTCGATGACCATGTAGTAGATGTCCTTCTCGATGCAGCTGCATCTGGTGTAAATACAGTTGAAAGGGAAGGAATATCATTTTCTCATCCATCGCGCTTTATCTTGATAGGCACCATGAATCCTGAAGAAGGTGAGCTTCGTCCACAGCTTCTCGATAGAATTGCTCTTCATGTAGAGGTAAAGGCTCTTGAATCAGTAGAAGAGCGCATAAAAGTTACAAATCTTAGGAATGAATTTGAAAGTAATCCTGAAAAGTTCAGGAAAAAATATGAAAAAGAAAACAGAAAATTGAGGAAACAAATAATCGATGCTCAAAAGCTTTTGAAGGAAATATCGATATCAGACCGAATGATGCTTCTTGTCTGCAAAATGTGCAAAGAGCTCGATGTAGAAGGCCATAGGCCTGAGAATATGATACTCAAAACAGCATCAGCCTTAGCAGCTTTTGAAAGCACAAAAGAATTGACGCAGAGCCATATAAAAAAAGCAGGTGAGTTGATTTTACCCTTTAGAATACGCTCACTCCCTTATGGAGAAGAAACTCCCAATGAGGAAATGATTGACCAGCTCGTAGATGAGCTTTCACAGGAAATGGAAGACTTTATGCCGCCTGCAGACTCCGACACAGAGCTTGAAGCGGCAGATGAACAGGAAGAAACCATTGAAGGACAAATTCACAGAATTGGAACACCTGTAGAAATTCCAAAACAAATGACCAAAAGAAAAGCTGACCGCAAAATGAGATCCGGGTCTGGAAAGAGAATCAAGTCGATAACTTCTGGACGCAAGGGAAGATATATCAAGCATACTATTCCAAAAGAAGATATAAGCGACATCGCATTTGACGCAACTGTCCGCTCTGCTGCACCTCACCAAAAAAGAAGAAGAGAAGGCACTTCTGTTTCTCATGCACTCATCATCAAGAAGGAAGACATAAGAAAAAAGGTGAGGCAAAGCAAAGCTTCTGCCCTAATTGTCCTTCTTGTAGATGCAAGCGGCACAATGGGGGCAATGGATAGAATGGAATGCGCAAAAGGAACAGTCTTTTCGTTATTAATGGACGCTTATCAGAGCCGGGATAGAGTGGCAATGGTAGCTTTCAGAGGAAATGATGCTCAGGTAATCCTGCCGCCCACAAATGGTGTCGAGCTTGCCAAAAAACTGCTCACTACACTTCCCACAGGCGGCAAGACTCCTTTGGGTTTGGGACTTATGAAAGCAATGAATCTCATAAAAAATGAAATGAAGAAGGATCCAACAATTATTCCTCTTCTTGTCCTTCTCACAGACGGAAGAGCCAATATACCAATTGTCCCTGAAGCAGACCCTATGGAAGAAATAAAAAAGCTGTCTGAAATGATAGCGGCAGAAGGTATCTATTCAGTTGTAATTGATACAGAAGTAACAAAGAAGATGAGATTTCTAAATTTTTCATACGGCTTTGCAAAAGATATAGCTGATGCTCTTGCGGCTAAATACTACCGCATCGACCAACTCAACTACCAAAGTCTTGGTTCGCTGATTACACTGGAGAAGCAAATTGCCTTCAAAGAAGCTGAGAAACAAAATCTTCTATCAGTAAGATAACTAATACAATTGGAGATGCTCAATGATGAATAATAAAAAGAAAAAGGCAACAACTGAAAATTCAAGTTTTTCTTCTAAAAGAACAAATTTTCCTTTCTCTGCCATTGTAGGACAGGAAAAGATGAAACTTGCACTTCTTCTGAATGCCATAAATCCTCAAATCGGAGGAGTTTTGATTAGAGGTGAAAGAGGAACAGGGAAGACAATTGCTGTGAGAGGATTGACAGATGTCCTGCCTGAAATCAAAGTTGTAAAATCCTGCCGTTTTCGATGTGATCCTGATGAGCCTGCAAAGATGTGTTCCATATGCAGAGAAGCCATTGAATCCGGAAAAAAGCTTGAAGCTGTTAAGCAAAAAATGCATATAGCCGAGCTTCCTGTTGGAGCAACAGAAGACCGTGTAGTAGGAACATTAAATATCGAAAGGGCAATTAAAGAAGGAATAAAAGCGCTTGAAACAGGCATTTTGGCAGAGGCTAACAGAGGAATTCTTTACATTGACAACATAAATCTCCTCGATGACCATATAATGGATGTTCTTCTTGATTCTGCAGCAATGGGGGTTAATATCGTAGAAAGGGAAGGTGTTTCAATTTCACACCCTGCAAACTTCATTTTAGTTGGAACAATGAATCCTGAAGAAGGAGAACTTAGACCCCAACTCCATGACCGCTTAGCCTTTCATGTAGAGGTAAAGGGAATTTCAGATATCAATTCAAGAATGCTAATTGCAAAGAGGATACGCGAATTTGAAGAAGACCCTATTCTTTTCAAGTCTCGATTTGAAAAACAGAATAAGGAAATCACCAAAAAAATCATTAGTGCACGAAAACTTCTTGATAAGGTCAAAATCTCTGAATATTTTTTACGTATAATCGCCCGTATGTGCATCGAGCTCGATGTTGATGGACACAGGCCAGACATCATTATTACAAGAGGTGCAAAAACAAAAGCAGCTTATGATGGCAGGACTGAAGTCACAGAAGATGATGTTCGTCTTGCAAGTGAGCTGACACTGGGGTTTAGAATGAGGCGTACTCCCTTCGAAGATGCCGAATTATCAAAGGGTAAGTTTCAACAGGTTTTAGACTACGCAAAACAGATGGAGGAAAAAGCAGCAAGAGGTTCAAAGAAGAAAGGAAAAAGCTCAAAGAAGGCTGAAGCTTCTATAGAACACCAATAAAGAGCAATTTTATTATGAGGATAAAAAAATGCATGACATAAATAGAGACGAAATTTTTAAAAAAACATCTTCTGATGGAAAAAGCAAAGAACATAACCACAGTCACGATGACAGCCATACCCATTCAAGCCATACACATAATCATCACAGCCATAACCATCACCATCATAATGATGAGTTGACAGGCCACGATCATCAACACGAAGATTTTGAAGGACACTATCATTTCGATCACAGCCACGATGAACATTTTGAATCCCGGGCTTACAATCATGTGCATGAACATTCTCATCAGATACGCCACGCCCATTATCACAAACACGACCCTCAAGAGGATTCTATGATACACAGGATTTTCAATAATCCTCTCAGAGATTGGTTTACCCTAATTTTTATGAGCATACTTTTAGTTGTTCATCAAACAGTATCGATGAAAACTGAGCTTGCAGACGGTTTGCTTGTCGTAGTTGTCGTTATAGGCCTTTTCCCATTGTTGAAAAACGCAATTTTCGACGGTCTTTTAAGAAAAAGAATCCTGCCCGAATTGGTAGTGGCAATATTTCTTATTGGCCTTCTCTTTTACGGCGAATTGCTCACTGCATCTATTATTACTATATTTATCTGTCTTGGAAGTTTCCTAAACCTCAATTTTTCATGGAAATAGAGCAAGGTAAATAAATATGCATGATATAAGTAGAGAAGCTGTCATAGAAGGAAAGATTGATCACAAACATAAAGAATCCGAATCCTTTTGGACCTCAGAACCTGAAAAAATAGAGCCCTTCTTTTCACCTGCCCTGTCAGTAATATTGATCTCTTTGTCCTTCTTCTTAGGAGGTGATAAAACATCGATTGGTATCAATCTATCATTAGCCGCCTGCGCCTTGAGCGGACTGCCTATAATAAAAAATTCCATAAGGGCAATCTTTGAAGATAAACGGTTGAATGCCGAATTTTTGGTCACACTTGCCCTTTTTGCCTCCATATGGGTAGGCGAATATTTAGCAGGCGCAATCGTCGTGCTTATGATGAATGTAGGTGAATTGCTTGAAGATATAACCATTGCAAAAACAGGAGATGCCATTAGAAAGCTTATAGAAATTACACCTGACTATGCCACTGTTATCAGAGGCGGCAGAGAAATAACTGTTTCAACTGAAGAAGTTCAAAAAGGTGAATTGGTTATTGTTAAGCCGGGTGAAAAAATTCCTGTTGATGGAATTGTCGAAAGAGGATTTGCAGAAGTTGACGAATCGGCAATAACTGGCGAAGCACTACCTGTCAATAAAGAAGAAGGCAACGGAGTTTTTAGTGGTACAATAAATAAAAATGGCGTCATTATTGTAAGGGCAACAAGAGTTGGAAGCCAAACAACGCTTGCAAAGATAATCGAGATGGTCAAGGAGGCGCAGTCAAAAAAGCCTCCTATTGAAAGAATTGCAGACAGATTTTCAGGATGGTTTACTCCTGCTATCTTGCTATTCAGTGCCATTGTCTATCTAATCACAGGCGAAATTTTAAGGGCAGTTTCTATTCTCGTAGTTGCCTGCCCTTGCGCACTTGTAATCGCCACCCCCACTGCAGTAGTTGCAGGAATCGGAAATGCAGCACGTAAAGGAATACTCATAAAGGGCGGCGCAATATTAGAAAATATGGGCAAACTGACATCCTTTGTTTTTGACAAAACAGGCACAGTAACACTTGGTGTAGCTCGAGTAGATGAGATTAAAAGTTTTAGTACATTCAGCGAGGATGCCGTCCTCGAGCTTGCCGCAATTGCAGAAAAACACTCAACTCATTCTCTTGCAAATGCAATCTTATCAAAAGCAGAAGAAAAGGGATTGATTATAACTCCTCCTGATAAGAGTAAAACGATAGTAGGTAAAGGAGTAAAGGTAATTAGCGGCAATGATGAGATTATAATTGGCAACCCATTAATGTTTAAAGATGAGAATATAGAACTTCCCGAAGAGGTCTGCAAATATATCGATACAAAGGCAAATGAAGGAAATACTACAGTCTGTGTTGGATTCAACGGTAAACTTGCAGGTGTAATTAGCATTTCTGACACTATTCGAAAGGAAGTGAGCGAAACTATAAACGATTTGAAAAGTCTTGGCGCCAAAAGCATAGTAATGTTGACAGGCGACAGAAAAGAATCAGCCAAAAAAATTTCCGAAGGCATTGGATTTGACAGAGTCGAAGCAGAATTATTGCCCGAAGATAAGGTTTTACACATAACAAAAATGAAAGAGACAGGTGAAATCGTGGCAATGATTGGCGATGGAATCAACGATGCTCCTGCTCTTGCGCTTGCAGATGTCGGAATCGCAATGGGGACGGGTGGCACAGATATTGCTATTGAATCTGCTGATATTGCGCTTGTTTCAGATGATATATCAAAAGTGACAGAAGGAATAGCAATCGGAAAAAAGACGATTCAAATAATCAAACAAAGTCTCGCAATTTCAATCGTAATCAATGCATTGGCACTCTATTTTGCTTCTTCCGGGCTTCTTGGTCCTATTGGTGGAGCAATAGTACATAATATTGGTTCCTTTGTTGTGGTGGGCAATTCTGCCCGTCTTATTTCATATAGTTTTAAGAAATAGAACCGATTATATTAGCCAAGTTATTGAAAATCAAAAAATTATTGACTTTTTCTTCTTTCTTTATTTATAAGGTTTTGTTTTTTAATTAAATAAGTTTTAGCTGAAAAATATATTCAATATTTTTCCCTTATCAGAAAGAAAAAATATGGAAAAAGCAAAAAAGATTTGGATGGACGGCAAATTTGTAGATTGGGATGATGCAAAAATACATCTATTAACAAACACCTTCAACTATGGGCTTGGGGTTTTTGAAGGTATAAGATGTTACAACACTAAAAAAGGCCCTGCAATTTTCAGACTCGATGACCATTTAGACCGTTTATATAATTCGGCAAAAATAGCTTCAATTGAACCAAATTTCTCAAAAAAAGATATGAGAAAAGCTATTATAGAGACCATTAAAGTAAATAAACTTAAAGAATGTTATATAAAACCAATAATTTATTATGGTTATGGAGAAATCGGTTTATATCCAAAAAATAATCCTGTCAATTCCGCAATCTCTGTCTATCCATGGGGTGCCTACTTAGGTAAGGAAGGATTAGAAAATGGAATCAGAGTAAAGATATCTTCCTTTCAGCGGCAATTTATAAATTCTGCAATGACAAAAGCAAAAATATGTGGAAACTATGCCAATTCACAATTGGCAAAGATTGAGGCATTAGAAAACGGCTATGATGAAGCTCTCCTTTTGGACACTGAGGGAAGGGTGGCCGAAGGGTCAGGTGAAAACATCTTCATAATCAAAAATGGCATCATATTTACACCTCCAACACTTACCATTTTGAATGGAATTACAAGAGACAGCGTAATTCAGATAGCGCGAAGCAAAAAATACAAGGTTGAAGAAACAAATCTCACAAGAGATGATGTCTATACTGCAGATGAAGCATTTTTTACGGGCACTGCCGCTGAATTGACTCCAATTAGAGAAATCGACAAACGGCATATTGGCAATGGGAAAGCAGGTGTAATTACAAAGAAACTTCAGAAAGCATTCTTTGAAGTAGTGAAAGGTAATAACAACCATTTCTCGAAATGGCTGACATATATCAGATAAAAAAGGAGGACTAAAGAACTATGCCCATTTATGAGTACCAATGTGACGACTGCGGGTTCAAATTTGAGGTCTTCAAAAAAATAAATGAAAATGGTAATGAAGTTTGTCCTGAATGCAATTCTAAAAAGGTAAATCGTCTAATATCACCGGGTGGATTTATTCTTAAAGGTTCCGGATGGTATATAACAGACTATCCTTCCGAATCACGAAAGAAGGCAATGGAAGCAGAGAAAAAAGCCGCAAGCTCTTCCTCCTCTGATAATTCGAATAAAAAGGAATCAAAAAAATCAGATAAATAGAGATTGTTTTTATATCTGATTACCCAATGTTGGGGGGGGGATTGTGCACTTTCTTCAGAAAATTTACCTCCCATAAAAGAATGTATGGGTAATAAAAACATTTCGACCTGTACGGCTATAACCTTATCATCACATCATTTCTTCTTATGCTTCTTCTTCCCTGCTTTCTCTACAATCCTTACACTCACAGGCCCATGAAGGGTGCTTCCAGTTGTCTTGTCTATGTCTTCGAGCTTGTAGTAATAGGTCATACCAGCTTTTGTATGTTTATCCTTAAATTTATACCTTGCTCCTGTTACGCCGTTTTTCTTGGGAAGGATGAGTTTCTTGTTAATCTTCTCGTATGTGCCGTCCTTTGATCTGCTTCGCAGGATATTGAAACCGAGGTTATCGATTTCAGATGAAGTCTTCCATTTTACAAG
>RFHX01000301.1 GCA_003695725.1 Candidatus Schekmanbacteria bacterium | reverse complement strand
AGCCAATTTGGGCGAAAGTCTGCAAGACTTGAGCCGTTTATCCGCTGTTATGTGCCCCGAGTGGAGCCGAAGGCGGAACGAGAACGCAGTGTGGTCGAGGCGAAGCCGAAGAAGTTGAGTTTTGCCCGATACATTAATAAACTTCTAAATAATTTTAATGTTATGGACATTAAAGAAATAGAAAAACGAATTGTTGATTTTGCAAAGAAAAGGGCATCAGCAAAAAATTTTGATTTGACTCCAGAATTATCTTATATTCATCTGACTGAAGAAATGGGCGAAATAGCAAGGCAATTATCAAATGAGAAAATTCGCCCAGACTTATTTGATAAAGATAATCTGAAGGAAGAAATTGTTGATGTAATTCTGGAGGCAATTATATTGGCTAATCTCTGTGAGGTTGATTTAGACAAAGAGATTAAACAAAAAATTGATGCCCTTTTCAAAAAGCATGGTTTTTCTGAATAAGAGAGTAAAACTCTATTGCAATTAATGTCAGGATTGGGCGAAGTTTCTGTTAAGAAATTTGGGTGAGCGAGCGGTTTCTTTGAAAATTTTTCGTGAGAAAAATAGCGAGTAAACCGCTTAATCTCTTGTTCTACGAAGTTTTCATGTTAATGAAAATTTGGGCGTAAGCCGTAGAACATATGCGATTTAACGAAGTTTCCGAAGCGAAGCGTAGGAAATTTGGGAAAATCCTGCAAGGATTTTCTGTTTAATCGCTGTTATACTCTCCCGATAGAGGTTGGATTTTAGTGCAACGTTCCGTAGCTAAGCGGAGGAAAAATTCAAAGTAAATTTGAAGTCCGTCCATCCAGCGAACACAGTGAGCAATCAAGACACAGAATCAAAGGGGCTTTGGCTATTCCAGAATCTTATCAACAGTTGCATCAGCGAATATTTTCATTGTGTCAAATATTTTCAAAGTTGGATGTTTTGGAATCAATAATTGGAGGTCTGTGCATGCGAGGGCAACACAATCAACATCTTTCTTTTCAAAATCGTTTATTATTTTGATAAGTTCTTCTCTGTCACTATTTTTCTGTTGACCGGTAACAAGATTCAGGATAAATTTTCCCATCTTTGCCTGTTGAAAATCATCAGGAGTGACATATTCAATATTATTTTTTTCAAAAGCATTTTCATATAATTTATTCTGAATTGTTGCAGATGTTGATACAATGCCAACTTTCTTGAATTTATTTTTCTTGAGGAATTTTACTGTTTCTTCAATTATACTTAAAACCGGAATTTTTACAGCGTTCCGTATTTCTTTAATGAATACATGAAGTGAATTGCAGGGCATGACAATGAAATCTGCACCTGCCTTTTCTAATCTCTTAGCTTCAGTAGTTAGAAAAGGTATATATCTTTCACTTCCTCTATTATTCATTATCAAATCTTCTTCTATTTGATAGGGCAAAGGAACGCTGGAAATTATGATGCCCGGTCTTGCTTCTTTTGTTTTTTTGTAGCAGGAGAAAACTAGGTCTAAGTAAAATTCCGAAGTGGTTTCTGGTCCAAGACCTCCAATTATTCCAACTGTTTTCATATAAATATGATAATTGATAAATTCTTTATAAATATTGCTTTTGGCCAAAGCCCCTCTTCCACTTTTTAGGACTTCAAATTTATTGAGTTTAACGTTATGGATATACGAAGTTTTTCTGTAGCGTAGCGAAAGAAAAATTTCGGTGAAGCCCGGGCCGAGGACTGAACCGTATATCCTTTGTTAAGTGACCCGACGAGCCGAAGGCGAAGGTTGGGTGGTGTATCCTTTAGAGAATAAAAATATGAAAAATAGTATTACCTGTGGAGCACGTTGCTGACCTGAGAAGGATAAGTAGATCTACTACTAAATTAACTGGATTACTTTACGGAGTAACAAGGGAGTTTAGTGTTGTTAAGTCGTAGATAAACCTTCAGAAATTAAAGCATGGTTGAGGGTTTGTAGTTAAAAAATGTATATGGGAGATTAAAGAGAGTATTCCCGATAATACGAAAATATTATACGTTTTTCCTGCAAGAAAAACTGCCGAAGCGAAACGTTGGCACTGTATTGAGGAAATAAAGTCAATTTTTAAAAGATAAATAAACCCTGACTATGAATACAGAAGCGATTCCCCACAATACTGTCAACCAAATTGGAATTCCAATAAAACTTGGATTTCTGTAAGTCCAGGCCCCAAAAACTATTGCAAATGCTTCAGCCATTGCACCAAAAAAAGCACAAAAAACAAATGTCTTTACTTCTTGCTTGGACTTATTCATTAACAACATAAGTATTGCTAAAATAATTAGAACAACAGTCAAAATAAAATTATGTTTCCATAAGAGTAAGACGCTTACTAAAGATAAAATAGCAATTAACTCTGTAAAAATTTGATTGATTGCTTCCTTCATAAAATATGATTGGTTGGGATTCTATATAAAATTAACTTTGAGTATGTTGAGTATAATCTCGGGATTTAACAAGGTCCTCGTCAGAGGATTTAGACGAAAGTCTGCAAGAACCGAGCCGTTTAATGCCTGTTAATTACCAGAGCGTAAGCGAAAACGCAGAGAAGCAAACGAGATTAATTTTAGACTAATTTTAGGTTCGGAGAAAGAGCGCTAATTTTCTTTTATTAACTTAACAATTTCTGGAAACTCAGATATTTCGAAGTGTCCATTCTTACTTTCAAATATTATGATTTTTGCATTCTTTAGTTTCTTCCTATATTTATCAGCATGAGAAACCGGAACAACATTATCGTCTTTTGAAAACATAAGGTAAAGGTTTTTAGAATTCTTTTCGAGTAAGGATAAATCCCCTTTTAATTTGAAACCACCAACTAAATCTTCCCCTTCAATAGTATTATCAAATGGTGGAGCAATAAGAAAAACTGCTTTTATCTTTTTAGGGAATTTATGTTCAGATAAATATTTTGCAAGAAAAATCCCGCCTAAAGAACTGCCGATTAAGATAATGTTGTTTCTTATAAAAGGAAAATATCTTTCAAAATGAATTTTCCATTCTGAATATTTTGCATTTTCTT
>RFHX01000300.1 GCA_003695725.1 Candidatus Schekmanbacteria bacterium | reverse complement strand
TCTAATAGATGAATCACAAACTGTAGCAAAAGCATTTGGTGCTCAATGTACTCCAGACATATATCTTTATGATTCGAAATTACATCTGGTGTATCATGGAAGGTTCGATGATAATTGGCAGGATGAGAAAGCAGTAAAGAAAAAGGATTTGGAAGAAGCAGTAAACAATCTGATTGAAGGAAAAGCTATTACTGAAAATCAATATCCCTCTATGGGATGCTCCATTAAATGGAGAGAATAACTCTATTTTTTTAACCTATCCAAATGAATGTTGAAGTAAGGCCTTTTTTTCCATTCTTCGTCTCTTCTCAATTCGCGGTTTTGATTTCTCAATTCCTCTGCTGAAATTATCCAAACCGATTGTATATCCGCTTTATTATTTGTCCTTTCTCTTTCTCTCAAAAGGAATTCTTTAAAGAGAGGTCCTGTAATTATGCATTTCTTTGGCCTGCCTTTGATTTGGTAGCTTTCGTTGCCCTTTGAAACATTTATGGAAACTGGTTTGTCAAACCATATACTTCTTACCATATTTTTATTGGAAATAGATGAATCTAAGTCCTCCGCATAGGCTATTTCTCCTGTCTCTAAAACAGTCATTGAGTCTTTTATAACAACATGGGGATAACCTTTTTCATCGATTGTGGCAAGAATCTTGATTGAAGACTTGTCCTTTAGCAGTTTTTTGACTTCTTCATTCAATTCAATCATTGGGCATTCTCCTAATTATATTAATCTATTCTGCTCAAATCACTGTCGCCATGATTTCCACAGTGTTTATAATCGTCTGTATCGACTTTGATTCCATATGCCTTTCTTATGTCATGAAGCCCTTGGGCAAGCCGTATATAGTATTCAAGGGATGGTTGTTTTTGGTCTTGGAAGACAGAACCTTTTGAAGGGCTCCATACGAGGGCTAACATTGCTACTCCATTCTTCGCTAGAAATTCAGCGCCTTGGAATATGGATTTCAATGCTTCATCTTCCGTTTCAAATCCATATGGTTTTGACATTTCACATCCTGCTACGATGTTTGTGCAGACATTTCCTTTACCAAAGAATTCTACTGCATCGA
This sequence comes from Candidatus Schekmanbacteria bacterium, assembly GCA_003695725.1. Lineage (NCBI taxonomy): Bacteria > Candidatus Schekmaniibacteriota > Candidatus Schekmanbacteria bacterium. Next base: position 8,362 of record RFHX01000300.1, on the reverse strand, counting down.
GCATACTTCTTACCCAATTGTCGTAGCCAATAAATTTTTCTTTTCCCGGACAAATCCACTGAAACTTTTCCTTATCCCAAACCTCAATATCAGGACAATAAGATAAAAGCCTTGTTTCATTATAAAGCTTTTTAATCTGCTTTCTCGTCATTGCACAGCAGACAAGCTGAGTAGGAACTCTTCTGCTTTTGAAATTCTCTCCTATGGCTTGCAGAACATTTATGTAGCGATTAAGTTCAGAGTCAAAGGGCTCTTCTCCCTCAGGGTCGGCACCGCCTGTAATTGTTATCATTGAAAATCTGCCGGGTTCTTTCAATGCTTCTGCCACCGTTTCACGAATATCTGCAATATCCAATTCATATCCTCGTCCTGTTTTCAACCGTGTATTGGAGATATAGTTTATTGAACAGAATTTGCATTGGTTTCCACCTTTCCAATAATGACAGAATCGATATGCCCAGAGGTCAAGTCGTTGAGGCCTGTACATACCGACTCGAGACATTTCCATACCTGAAGAGGTTTTTTTCCCATAGAATTCAGGCACAGGACAGAAATCGATATCTTCGAGATATTCTCCATTGTAAAAAACTCCCAAATTCCCGTTGTGAAAATCTATTACATATGGGTCGGGTCTGCCTTTTGCAGGAAATGTCAGCACTGATGTGCCGTCTCGAAGTATTGCAGGGCCGGGATGCTCGCCAAATTCTGCTACTACTTTATCGGAATAGGTTGTGCCTCTTCTATAAAGGTCGAGTTTAAGAATTGTGAACTTCGGAAAATCAGGATATTTTTCTACTGCCTCTATATAAGTCAAATCTTTCTTCATAATTTATCCTTACCCATCATTATAATTTTTATTGAAAAAGAGCAACAAAATTGTGCTTAGATAATATTTATGGAAATGTCAATATGTAAATAATATTTAGTTGAATCATTCAAAAAATGTTGCTAAAATTGAGTAAATATTAATTTTATTATTGGAGGTTGAAAATGAAGATCGATGAAATAAATATTTCTATTATTAAGCATTTAAGAGATGGAAGAAAATCTTTCAAGGAAATTGCAGAGAGTTTAGACATTTCTGAAAATACAGTTCGAGCAAGAGTCGGAAAATTGATTGAAGAAGGTGTGCTTGACATTGCAGGCCTTGTCAATCCTGATGCGATTCCAAACCACAAAATTGCCATAATAGGAGTAAAGCTTTCCAATGTAACAATGGTTAAAAATATAGAAAAATTCAGCAAACTCAAAGGAGTTGTGTCTGTTTCTATAGTAACAGGAAGGTACGACCTGATGATGATTGTTATGCTCAAAGATGGTTTTGAACTTCTCGATTTTTATCAGGAAGAAATGTCTAAAATGAAGAATATCCAATCAGTTGAAACATTTATTGCTTATAAAAGTTACAATCTAAAAGTTCCTTATTTATTGTAATTAAAGTTTCTTTTCCTGCTTTAGATGTTTTATTTGAGCTCAATAGTTCTTTTGTGAAGCATTTTGGGTGTAGAAATTATTAGAAAATGCTGTATTCCCCTTGAAAAAGGGATGATTTCATTTTCAATATTTTCTCTCCATATCAATAATAATTGACAGAGAAAACTTTTAAATTTATACTCATCTAAAAGCCCAAAAAACTGATGTTATCCCTTTTTGCAGGCAAGCAGAAAGAGCTTGTCAGAAAAATTATAAAAGAAGCTGATTCGCTTCTTGAAAAAATCTCATCTGGCAATTCCTATGATAGGGAAGCTGTTTCTAAAAGGGCAGTGGAATACCTAAAAAACAGCAATTGGCAGGTGCGCAATATTGCTGTAAAAATGTTGGGAGTTGCTGGAGAAAAGAAACATTTGTCTCTACTCGTTGAAAAACTCTTAGATGACAATGAAGTCGGCTTTGTAAAGCGAAATTCAGCTATTGCAATACGTCAGATTGGAGTTGCCCAAGATGATGTTAAAAAAGCGTTGATAAATGCAGTGGGAGACAAATATTGGGAAACAAGGGCTGAATCTATTAAAACTCTTGCTAAACTATATAAAAACGATGAAGAGGCATTCTATGTAATTTCAAAGTCATTGATTCCCTTTGATTCTGATAAGGATAATTCAAATAGCTTCTTGTCATATAATAAAAAAATTAAGGAAAAGAACTTTGAAGTTAGAGCAGCAATTGCACAATCAATGGAATATTTTTTAGATTTAGAGGCATCTCTTGGTGTATTGGGCATACTTCTCGATGATGAGTCTTGGGTTGTGAGGGCTGCTGCACTAAATTCATTGAAAAAAATGGACAAAATCCCTGAAATACTTAAAAAGAAGGTTGAGAAATTGGACCTTACATGTGAGTCATTCAAGCCAATATTCCCATTAAAAGAAATTTTTTCTGAAATAATTAAAAAAAGTAAGGAGAGCTAAGTGCTCTATCTGCTTTATAAATATTTTTATGATCCTGAAAGCATTTTTTCATTTCTCCGTCTTTTCAGGTATCTTACATTTAGGATCATTTACGCAATGGTGACAGCTTTTATAATTGCAATTTTAACAGGTCCTTCGATAATCAGATTTTTGAGAAGAAAATCGCTGAAAGATATTCCAAGAGAGGAGATTGAACTAATTAATCCCTCATCGAAAGAGGGAACACCAACAATGGGAGGATTGTTGATTATTATTTCTATGATTCTTCCTGCAATCTTATGGTGCAACCTTTTCAATATGTATACGCAAATAATCATAGCTGCTACGGTGTGGTTTTCAGCCCTCGGAATCAAAGATGATCTGATTAAAGTAAGAGAAGGCAGAAAAGATGGTATGAGCAAGAAAGAAAAAATATTTTGGCAGGCATCCTTTGGATTGATTCTTGCTTTGATAATGGTTTCTCCTTTATCTCCAGTTGGTATGGACAAGGCAACGCACATAAATTTCCCATTTTATAAATATTCGGTAGATATTGGATGGCTCTATGTCCCCTTTGTTATTTTTGTTATTATGGCAACTTCTAATGCAGTCAATTTTGCTGATGGACTCGATGGGCTTGCTATTGGCCCTTCAATATTAACAGCTATGGTCTTTGGAGTTTTTGCATATGTGTTGAGCAATCTTAAATTGGCAAAATACTTTCAATTTGAATTTCTTAATGGCGCCGGTGAATTGGCAGTTTTTTCAGCAGCTTTTATTGGTGCAGGAATTGGTTTTTTATGGTTTAATTCATATCCAGCACAAGTTTTTATGGGAGATACCGGTTCGATGATGATTGGAGGAGTGTTAGGGACAATTGCTGTACTCATAAAACAAGAATTTTTATTCATAATAGCAGGAATTGTTTTTGTTGCAGAAGCAGCGTCAGTCTTTATTCAAATGGTGTTTATAAACTATATTGGTAGAAGACTTTTTTTGATGGCGCCGATACACCATTCTTTTCAAAAAAGAGGTATCGCAGAGCCAAAAGTTGTTATAAGGTTTTGGATTATATCGGCTATTTTTGCATTAATAGCTTTAAGCACTTTAAAAATCAGATAAAAAGAAAGGTGAATAAATGCAGCAGAAATATTTATCATTTACAGTTGAATCATTGAAACCTATCATTGAAGCCTTGATTTTTGTGTCAGAAGAGCCCTTGACAATTAATAAAATGGTCGAAATCGTGAAAGCAGAAAAAGCTCTCATAAAAGAAGCAGTATATGAGCTTATAGAAGATTATGACAAAAATGGAAGAGGAATGGAAATCATTGAGGTTGCAGGCGGATTTAAGATGAAAACCCGCACAGAGTTTTCGAAATGGATATCTGAACTTTATACAACAAGAAAAAAAGTGCGACTTTCTATTCCAGCACTTGAAACACTTGCAGTAATAGCATATAAACAGCCAATTACAAAAGCAGAAATTGAACAGATTAGAGGCGTCAACATTGGAGGTACATTGAAAACTCTTTTGGAAAGAGACCTGATAAAGATACTTGGGAAAAAGGAAGCGCCCGGACGCCCCATAATGTATGGTACGACAAAAACATTTTTAGAACTATTTGGCTTAAAGGATTTATCCTCTTTGCCAACTTTAAAAGAGTTTTCAGAGCTTGGCTTTGATTTGTCAGACAGTCAGTCGGAAGAAACTAACAAAGGCGAAGAAGAAAATGAAGGTGAGACTACAGAAAATAATAGCGGAAGCGGGGATAGTGTCGCGCAGGAAAGCGGAATCCCTGATAATGGAGGGGAGAGTAAAGGTTAATGGAAAGATTGTTACACAGTTAGGCACAAAAGCTGATCCCTCAGTTGACCATATTAGAGTCGATGGAAAATTAATAAAGATCAAGCCATCTGCAAAGAAGGAATATTATCTTTTCAATAAGCCGCAGGGGGTAATTACTTCATTAGAGGATGAGAAAGGAAGAAAAACTGTAATCGATTACTTTGACACGGACAAACGATTGTTCCCGGTAGGGCGGCTTGATTATAATTCAGAGGGGCTTTTAATTCTAACAAATGATGGGGACTTTTGTAAAATCCTTACTGATGCGGCAAATGGCATTGAAAGAGTTTACGATGTAAAGATACAAGGCTTTCTTGATGAGAAAATAAAAAGAAGAAAAATTAATGCAGTAAAGTTAGAAAAAGGGTATATATCAAAACCAATTATAGAAATTTTGAAGGAGACAAATTCGAATACATGGCTGCGTGTAACATTGAGGACAGGAAAAAATAGGGAGGTGCGAAGAATCTTCGAAAAACTTGGATATACAGTTGTGCGTCTGAAAAGGATAAAGTATGGACCTTTTGAGCTGGGAACACTTCCCAAAGGAGAATATAGAAAATTTACAGCAGAAGAAATGAAAGAAGTCAATATTTTGAAGAAAAAATGTTCAAGAAATAAAAAATAAAATACTCAGGGAGGTTAATTTGTTATGGGAATGTGGATAGGAATAAACAGGAAAGCTCGAGTTTGCTATGGATTTGATGAAATTGCGCTTGTGCCGGGGGATGTGACAATCAATCCCAATGAGGTCGATATAAGCTGGACTTTGCGGGATATGAAATTTGATATACCCATATTGGCGGCGGCAATGGACGGCGTTGTGGATACAAAATTTGCTATAGAAATGGGCAAGAATGGAGGATTGGCAGTTTTAAATTTAGAGGGAATTCAGACGAGATATGAAAATCCTGACGAGATTTTAGACCAAATAGCTAATGCTACAAATGAAGAAGCAACTAAGCTTGTCCAGTCAATATATCTTGAACCAATAAAAGAAGAGCTAATCAGCAAAAGGATTAAGGAAATCAAAGATGCAGGAGTTATTGCCGCTGTTTCAGCAATTCCACAAAAAGCTGAAAGGTTCGGAAAAATAGCAGAAGAAGCAGGTGCAGATATTTTTGTTGTCCAGTCAACTGTAACAACTGTTAGGCACATCTCGTCTGAATATGAAGTAGTGGATTTTAGGAAACTTTGCAAGACGATGAAAATCCCCATAATTGTAGGAAATACAGTTACTTTCAAAGCCACCTTCGAATTGATGGAAACGGGAATAGATGCAGTGTTGGTTGGCATTGGTCCAGGTGCGGCATGTACAACAAGAGGTGTACTTGGAATAGGCGTGCCGCAGGTTACTGCTACATGTGATTGCGCGGCCGCAAGAGATGCATACTATAAAAAAACAGGAAGATATGTGCCAATCATAACCGATGGCGGAATGAGTTCCGGTGGAGACATTTGCAAAGCAATTGCCTGCGGGGCAGATGCTGTAATGATTGGTTCATCATTTGCGAAAGCTAAAGAAGCACCCGGTAGAGGTTATCATTGGGGGATGGCAACTCCACACGCAAATCTTCCGCGAGGAACACGGATAAAGGTATCAACGACAGGAAGCTTGAAACAGATTCTTTTTGGACCTGCAGAGTACGATGACGGCTCTCAAAATTTGGTTGGTGCTCTTCAAACATCGATGGGAAATTGCGGAGCAAGGACTATCAAAGAGATGCAGGAAACAGAAATAATCATTGCTCCTGCAATAAAAACAGAAGGAAAAATTTTTCAGCAAGCGCAGAAGGTTGGGATGGGAAAATAAGGAACAATGAGTTGGGACAAAGAAAAGATATTGATTCTTGATTTTGGCTCCCAATATACACAACTCATTGCGCGCAAAATCAGGGAGCTGAAGGTGTATTGTGAGATACATCCATATAATACAAGCATAGAAAAAATTATTGATTTTTCTCCCAAAGGGATCGTTCTGTCAGGCGGTCCTGCAAGTGTAAGAGAGAATCAATCTCCGCAGTGTGATGAAAAAATATTCGATCTGGGTATCCCTGTTCTTGGAATATGCTATGGTTTTCAACTTATGTCGCGTCACTTTGGAGGAAAGGTGAGCGAATCTCCAAAAAGAGAATACGGCAGAGCAGTCATAAATGTTTTGAATGATGACCCAATATTTGAAGGGATAAAAGAGCTCGATGAAGAAAAAAGGATTGTCTGGATGAGTCATGGTGACTATGTTGAAGAGCTCCCAGAATCATTTAAAAGAATCGCTATAACGGAAAACTGCAAAAATGCTTCTGCAAAACACATAAACAAGGAATTTTATGGACTTCAGTTCCATCCTGAAGTTGCGCATACAGTAAAAGGGAAGGAAATATTGAGCAATTTCCTATTTCACATCTGTAAATGCAATGGGCTCTGGGATATGGGCTCATTTGTCGAGCAGAAAGTAGAGGAAATAAGAAGGACTGTTGGTAATGGAAAAGTCCTCCTTGCATTGAGCGGTGGAGTTGATTCGTCAGTTGCCTCGGTTTTGATAAATAAAGCAGTTGGACATCGCCTCCATTGCATCTTTGTAAATAACGGAGTACTTCGTAAAGGTGAAGCCGAAAAGGTAGTTTCCACATTCAAGAACCATTTTGACATCAATCTTTCCTATGTCAATGCAGAGAAAGAATTTCTTGATTTGTTGAAAGGAGTAACAGATCCTGAAAAAAAGAGAAAAATCATAGGCAACCATTTTATAAAGGTTTTTGAGAAAGAAGCTGAAAAATTGGGCGGTTTCGAATATTTGGCACAGGGCACTCTATACCCTGATGTAATTGAAAGTGTTTCCTGCAACGGACCTTCTGCCACTATAAAAAGCCATCACAATGTTGGTGGGTTGCCCGAAAAATTTAATTTTAAATTGATTGAACCTTTTAGAGAACTTTTCAAAGATGAAGTCAGATTAGTTGGAAAGTCATTAGGATTACCAGAAGATGTAATATATAGACAGCCATTTCCCGGACCGGGACTTGCTATAAGAATTATCGGTGAAGTTACTCCTGAAAGATTGAATATTCTCCGCGAAGCAGACAGTATAGTTGTTGAAGAAATTAAAAAAGCAGACCTTTATAAAAAAATATGGCAGTCCTTTGCAGTCCTTCTTCCTGTCAAAACTGTGGGTATAATGGGGGATGAAAGGACTTATGAAAATGTCGTGGCTGTCAGAGCTGTAGAGAGTCTCGATGGAATGACTGCTGACTGGGTCAAGCTTCCGCATGAACTTTTGGAAAAAATATCAAATCGAATAATCAATGAAGTAAGAGGCGTAAATAGAGTTGTTTATGACATAAGTTCGAAGCCGCCAAGCACGATTGAATGGGAATAAACTTTTGGCGGCACTCCGTTTTTATATGAGAAAATTCCTGATAAAAATAAATTGCAAGAAGATTTTCTGCGCTCTTTGGATTTTCTTTTCTATGATTTCGCCGCTTTATGCATCACAGCCAGATTATTATGCATTAGGGCATAAATATCTTGAAGAAGGTGAAGAAAGAAAGGCATCGGCTTCATTTATTAGGGCTATTGCAGAGGATAGAATAATTGCTGATTATGCTTACTATCAACTTTTTTTGATTGCAAAGAAGAGAGATAATCTGTCGAGCTGTAAAAAAATTGAAAGAATTTTCAGAATGAGACATAAAGAAAGCCGTTGGTTTGAAGAAATCCTCTTTGAATTTGCTGATATGTATTTCAAGAGGCAAGAATATAAGGAGGCAGTTGCATTCTATTCTGAATATCTTCGTTTATCTAAAAATCTCAACAAAAAAATCGACGCCATTTTCAATATGGCAACTGCACTTTACAAAATGGGTCGAAAGAATGATGCAAAAAAATACTATTTAGAAATATGGAAAGAATATCCTTATTCATATGCATCTGATATGGCAGAAGAGATATTGAAGAAGGATTATTACAAAGTTGATGAGATAAGAGACAAGTTTTTCATTTCTACCCTTAAAAAAAGAGCAGCAGTTCTTCATAAATATTATTTTTATAAAAAAGAAATCAAGGAGCTTGATTATATAATCAAAAGATTGACAGGAAAATTAACGGATTATTATGTAAAGGCAGTCAT